>JAPYQD010000044.1:0-3545 GCA_029937335.1 Gammaproteobacteria bacterium | reverse complement strand
ATAAAATTTGTCATTTTTATAATCATCCCTATTTATACAAATACCTCTTTGAATCAATTTTATAAAACACTAATACACTTGACAAATGAGTAAAACCTAGTTATTTTGTCAACTATAGCTTATTTTTTTGGGAGAGAAGATGGTTAAGTTAAGCGTGTCAAAGGCAGCACGAATGTTGGGTGTTAGTCGTTTTGATATTCAGATGCAAATCAATAGTGGTAAATTACAAACACACGAAGGCTATGTCACAACAGACAGTTTAAGATTGGCTTATCCCAATGCTAATTTAAATTCTGAACAAGATAAGCGTATTCAAAAAATGCAGCAGATTAAAGACGATGCTATTTATAAAGCAGGCTCTGTTGACACTGCGCATGCTGAAAATGAAAAAGCTTATATTAGTGCGATTGCTGTTTTAAAGTCTAGAATTTATAAAGAGGAAATTAAAAACCAGCATTATGAGCATGTTTTCGCAGAATTAAGCGAAAGACTGATTGTTCTTGAGGATCTTTGCCACTCTGAAAATAAAGAATACTTGCACAAAATTCAAGAATGGGTTGGCAAACAACACTAAAGCAGATTTTTAGCGATTGATAGTGATGGCTCAGTTCGATTCATTGAGTAGAAATGAAAGCTATCAACTCCTTGATCTTTAAGAGTTTGGCATAGATTAGACACTACTTCCGTTCCAAACAGAGTTAAAGAGGTCAAATCATTTTCATAAAGTTTAAGTCTTTCCAAGATCCACTTCGGAATCTCTGCGCCACACATATTAGAAAATCTAAATAATTGTGTGTGGTTGGTAATTGGCATAATGCCCGGTGTAATCGGCACATCAATACCGAGTTTTTGAGCGTCATCTCGAAATCTAAAATACGCATCTGCATTATAAAAGTACTGAGTAATGGCAGCATCTGCACCGGCTTTTACTTTGTTCGCAAAGTGCTCAAGATCGGTTTGAATATTTTTAGCTTGTGGGTGCATTTCGGGGTAGGCAGCCACTTCAATGTGAAAATGGTCACTGTACTCAGATTTAATAAATTCAACCAATTCGTTGGCATAACGAAAATCACCAATATCACGCACACCTGATGGGATATCACCTCGTAGCGCAACCAACCGATTAATATCAGCAGCCTTGTACTGATCGAGTAGCTCGATAATTTTGGCTTTTTCGGAGCCAATGCAAGATAAATGCGGTGCCGCTGAAACACTGTCGTTTGCTTGAATGTCTAATACGGTTTCGAGTGTGGCGTCCTGAGTTGATCCGCCAGCACCAAAAGTTACTGAAAAATATTCAGGGTTAATTGTGCTTAATTCTTGTCGAACTTGCGCTAAAGTTTGTTTGCCTTTATCAGTTCTTGGTGGGAAAAATTCAAAACTTGTTTTCATCGTCCTTTAACGTTGGCTAAAAATAGGCTAATTATAGCTTATTTGAATAATACTGTAGGCTTTCCCTTTTTATGCTAAACCTATTGTAATCGGGTAAAATAATCCCATTTACCAAGTTGAGATAAAGACAAAACAATGTCAAAAAGTGATTATATTGAGTTAGAAGGTGTGGTTAAAGAAAAGCTACCGAATACAACATTTACCGTTGAGTTAGAGAACGGCCATAGTGTATTAGCCCATATTTCTGGAAAGATTCGCAAGCACTATATTCGTATATTGCCAGGTGATAGGGTGACAGTAGAAATGACACCTTATGATTTAACCAAAGGAAGAATTACCTTTAGACATAAGTAAGATATTGCCGATGTGGTGGAATTGGTAGACACGCCGGATTCAAAATCCGGTTCTTCACGGAGTGACGGTTCGACCCCGTCCATCGGTACCAAATTAATACAATAAAAGAATAATATGGAACAACAAACAGACCTTATCGCAGAAGCAATCAATCTGACTATGTTTGGCATGGGTTTTGTATTTCTGTTCTTGACTTTACTGGTGTTTGTGACCAAGTTAATGTCAATTGTTATCCAAAAAATGAACAAGCAGTCGCAAGATGATGATACGCATCATGATGATCATCATTTAAGCTTAAAAGACGAACTAGATGAAGAGACTAAGTTTGTGATTGAACAAGCGATTAAAATGCATAGGGGCGCATAAAGCAATGCTAAATTTTTTAAGAAATATAACAAAAAAACCAGGTAAGGCACAAGGCAAGAAAGTAGAAATTACTGAGCTTGTTTTTAGAGATGCGCATCAGTCATTATTCGCAACCCGTATGCGTATTGATGACATGCTACCAATTGCAGATAAACTGGATAAGATTGGTTACTGGTCTATGGAATCATGGGGTGGTGCAACGTTTGATTCTTGTATTCGTTATTTGGGTGAGGATCCTTGGGATAGGATTCGTGAAATTAAAGCGGTGATGCCAAACACGCCTCAGCAAATGCTGTTAAGAGGGCAAAATTTATTAGGTTATCGCCACTATAGTGACGATGTAGTGCGTAAGTTTGTGGATCGTTGTGTTGAAAATGGTGTGAATGTTTTCCGTATTTTTGATGCGATGAATGACATACGCAATCTAAAAACAGCCACTGATCAAACCATTAAATTAGGTCAGCATGCACAAGGCACAATTTCTTATACCGTGAGCCCTGTGCATAATATGCAAACTTGGATTGACATGGCGAAAGCCATCGAAGACATGGGTGCGCACTCGCTTTGTATTAAAGACATGGCGGGTTTATTGCAGCCTTATGTTGCTTACGATCTAGTTAAAGAGTTAAAAGCAGCGGTTGATATTCCAATCCAACTACATGCACACGCTACTACCGGTCTTTCAACGGCTAGTATTATTAAAGCAGTTGAGGCGGGTATTGATCGAGTTGATACAGCGATTGGCTCTATGAGTATGACTTATGGTCATTCTGCGACCAATTCTGTGGTTTCTATCTTGGAAAATAGCCCAAGAAAAACCGGCTTAGATTTAGAAAAACTCGAAGAGATTGACGCTTACTTTAGGCCGATTCGCTGCAAGTATGCGAAATTTGAAGGCTCACTTAAGGGTGTGGATTCACGTATCTTGCTTTCACAAGTGCCAGGCGGCATGTTGACCAATATGGAGAGTCAACTGCGCGAGCAAAATGCATCAGACAAGATTGATGAAGTCATGGCTGAGATCCCACGCGTACGTAAAGATTTAGGTTACATCCCATTGGTAACTCCAACCTCGCAAATTGTGGGCACTCAAGCAGTACTCAATGTATTAACAGGTGAGCGTTACAAAACTATTACTAAAGAGTCAGCTGGCATCTTAAAAGGCGAATATGGTGCAGCACCAGCACCCGTTGATCAAGCACTACAAGCCAAGGTATTAGAAGGTAGTGAGCCTATAACTTGTCGCCCAGCTGACAATATCGCGCCTGAGATGCATATTCTTGAGCAAGAATTTGACACTGTTGTGTCTGAAAAAGGCATTACTCTGTCTGACAATAAAATAGATGATTTATTGACTTACGCACTTTTCCCACAAGTGGGTATTTCATTTTTAGAAAATCGCAATAATCCTGATTTCTTTGAGCCAATACCAC
>JAPYQD010000213.1 GCA_029937335.1 Gammaproteobacteria bacterium | reverse complement strand
TATCACTTTGATTAGCAAAAGACTTTTTGTAAGATTCTAATGAACGATAAAAAGAATAAAAATCTGTATTTTGATTATAAGCCTGTGCATAGTTACTGGCAGATACTGCATCGCCCTCACCTCGAATTATCTCAGAATCACGATAAGCATTCGCTAGAATAATCGTGCGCTCTTTGTCCGCCGCTGCTCGGATGATCTCAGCCTCTTCAGCACCTTTAGATCTAAACTCTTTAGCAACACGCTGACGCTCTGCCTGCATACGACGATACACCGAGTTAGACACCTCTTGAGAAAGGTCAATACGCTTAATACGTACATCGATAATTTTAATACCGAATTCACCAATGTCTTTATTAGCCAGTCTAAGAATGTTGGACATAATCTCGCTACGCTCTCCCGAAACTACATCGGCAATCGTGCGCTTAGAGAATTCACTCTTAAGACCAGTTTTAACAATTTGTGCTAGACGATTGTTGGTTCTAGAGATATTACCACCGGTTGATTTATAAAATTGTTCAGCATCGACAATACGCCATTTAACGTATGAATCTACGATCACATTCTTCTTCTCACCGGTTAAAAAACGCTCTGCTGGTGCGTCTAATGTTTGAATTCGATTATCAAACTTGACCACGTTATTAACAAACGGTGTTTTAAATTTAAGACCTGGAACGGTTTCAACAGAAACAATCTCACCCAAGCGAAGTTTGATGGCTGTTTGAGTTTCATTCACGGTATACAGTGCTGAACTTAGTACGAAAAATAAAACAGCAACTAAAATTAATCCTATTTTTTGCATTATCTAACCTCCCTATTACGGAAAACTTTTCTGACGTCACCCCTTTGCCCAGATTGCCCCTGTTGTACTTCTTGAATAATCACTTCAGTACGGGACTGCTTGGCATTAATGAGCTTATCAATTGGCAAATACATCATGCTATTGGCTTTTGAATCGACGACTACCTTGCTAGTATTGGCAAACACATTCTCCATAGTTTCACGATATAGACGCTCTCTTGTGACTTCAGGCGCTTTCTCATACTCTGCTAAAATTTGGCCAAAACGTGACGCCTCACCTTCAGACTTAGAAACCACTTCTGATTTATAAGCTTTTGACTCTTCAAGCATACGTGCTGCTTTACCACGAGATTTTGGCAAAATGTCATTAGCATAAGTTTGCGCTTCGTTAATCAAGCGTTGCTTATCTTCACGTGCCTTTACTGCATCACTAAAAGATGCCTGTACTTGCTCTGGTGGCTGCGCATCTTGCA
>JAPYQD010000043.1 GCA_029937335.1 Gammaproteobacteria bacterium | reverse complement strand
CTGGTAGTGTTGTCACCATTGGCAACTTTGACGGCGTGCATGTCGGCCACGAGAAAATCATTCTAAGACTGGTCGAGTCAGCCAAAGCATTGGGGTTGCCTTCAGTGCTTATCTCCTTTTCACCAACCCCTCAATGCTTTTTTGGTCGGGAACAAGCCACGCTAAGCAACTTTAAAGAAAAACACCAACTGCTGTCTCGCCTTGGTGTGGACAAACATTTATTAATCTACTTTAATCAGGATTTTTCTGAACTTAAGGCCAAAGACTTTATTCAACAAGTTTTATTGGATAAGCTCAACATGAAGCACTGTTTAATTGGCGATGATTTTCGCTTTGGAAAAAAACGACAAGGCGATTTAGGCCTGTTGCAAAGCCTGTCAAAAACCAAAGGCTTTAGCGTAGAAAACACCCAGAGCGTACTGTGCAATGATTGCCGTGCAAGTAGCTCAGAAATTCGAACATTGCTCACCCGTGGCGATCTAGGCGCTGTCACGCAAATGCTGGGGCGCGAGTTTTCAATTTCAGGGAAAATTATTCATGGGCAACAAAAAGGGCGAACCATTGGCTTTCCTACCATCAATATCCCTATTAAACGAAAAATTAGCCCGGTTTTGGGTGTGTTTGCAACCACGGTTGAAATTCAAGGTTCAGTTTTTCAAGGGGTGTGTAATATTGGTAATCGCCCAACGATTAATGGCAAAGAAATATTATTAGAAGTATTTTTGTTTGATTTTGATCGTGAGGTTTATGGAATTGAGGCCAGGGTTGTGTTTAAACACAAAATCAGAGATGAAGAAAAATTTGATAGTTTTGAAGCGCTAAAACAACAAATCGAGCTTGACACCCAACAGGCAAAAGCCTTCTTTAAAGCCTAAGAAATAAACTTCCAGCCCATCATTTTTCCTGCCATAAACGGCACAACGGTCGTGTCGGCAAAAGGGTAGCTGTCAGGCACAACCCAATCTTGTTTTTTTAGGGTGATGGTTTCTGTATTGTACGATAGACCGTAAAAATCAGCACCAAATATTGATGCAAAGCTCTCAAGTTTATCTAATGCATTTTGAGATTCAAACACGCTCGCGTATAGTTCAATCGCACAATGCGCACTAAGAATGCCGGCACAACCACAGCTAGACTCTTTATCACCTTTTGCATGCGGTGCAGAGTCTGTGCCTAAAAAAAACTTAGCATTGCCGCTCGTGGCCGCAGATAACAGTGCTTTTTGGTGTGGGTTTTCTCGCTTTAAAATTGGCAGGCAAAAATAATGTGGTTTAATACCGCCCACCAACATATCGTTACGATTTGCCAACAAATGATGCGGGGTTATCGTGGCAGCAATGTTTTCACCTGCAGACAAAACAAAATCAACGGCATCTTTGGTGGTGATGTGCTCAAAAACTATCTTTAATTCAGGAAAATCTTGAACAACCTGGATCAATATCCGCTCAATAAAAACCGCTTCTCGGTCAAAGATATCAATAGCGGCATCGGTCACTTCGCCATGTACCAATAGCGGCATGCTTAATTGTTGCATCTTTTCCAATGCAGGATATATATTGGCAATGTCCGTTACCCCGCTGTCTGAATTAGTGGTGGCTCCAGCCGGATAAAGCTTGGCCGCCACTACTAAATCACCGTCAACAGCCACCTGGATTTGTTCTGGTGTGGTGTTGTCTGTTAGATATAAAACCATCAGCGGTGTGAAATTGGTGTCTGCTGGTAGGGCGTTCATAATTTCTTGATGGTACTGCTGCGCTTGGCCAGCGTCACTAACGGGTGGTGTTAGGTTTGGCATAATGATGGCTCTGCCCATTTGCAAAGCCGTCATGCCAATCACTGATTTAAGCATCTCACCCGAACGCACATGCAAGTGCCAATCATCAGGGCGAATTATCTGTAGCGTATCATTGTGCTGCATAAATGGCTCCTAAAATTCTCGCGCCTTTAGCGCCCGTTACCAACGGCAAGCTTGAGGTTTTTCCCTTTAATGTTTGCTGTGCAAAGAACCCAAAAGCAGCAGCCTCAACATAATCAACCGGCATACCTAAGTCGTTTGTAGTGGACACCTTACTATGAGGATTTAAATAAGCCAAGCGCTCAGCTAAAAATAAATTATGCACGCCGCCGCCACAAAGATATACATCTGCGCCTTTGGCAATCTGTTGACTAATGCTCATGGCCGTTAATTCTACCAAAGTTCTTTGTACATCAGCAGCGCTTTCATCGCCAGTTAAGTAAGTTGTAAGCCAAGCCAAATTAAAATATTCTGGGCCCGTGCTTTTTGGTGCTGATTTTTTAAAATATTCATCCGCCAGCATGGTGTTCAGTAAACGCTCATCAACAAGGCCAGATCTTGCCCAAACACCGTCTCGATCATAATCCAGTTGTTTAGTTTTCTTAATCCAGTTGTCTAACAAAGTGTTGGCAGGGCCGGTGTCGAAACCAGTTACAACGCCTTTTAAAACTTGTGTTAAATTAGCAATGCCACCCAAATTAATGATCACACCGGCTTTGCCTTGCAATAAATGCTGATGATACATAGGTGTTAACGGCGCACCTTGGCCTGCAGCGGCAATATCACTCATACGAAAATCACTAACCACAGCAATACCGGAACGCTCTGCAATAATAGCACCATGGCCAATTTGCATAGAGTATTTACCGCCTTGATGAAAGATGGTTTGGCCATGTGAGCCAATCGCCCTAATGTCTGTTGCCAGAATATTGGCGCTTTCGAGCAAAACAGCAACTGCATCGGCAAAAAAGTGAGCGACTTGTGTGTCGATGTCTGCCAAATCTTTTAAATGAATTTTTCCGCTCTGCGTTAGGGATTGCAGTTGTTGTTTTAATGATTTTGAATAAGGCAAGTAAGCTTGCGCCAACAGTTGCGTTGCTTTTGTATCAATAACGACCGCATCAACACCATCTAAGCTGGTGCCAGACATAAGGCCGATATAAAGATTAGCCATGGCAGTTTTTGTACTTTTTGCCTGAACCACAAGGACAGGGCTCGTTGCGCCCTACTTTTTCAACTTTTGTTTGCTCATCTTGTGTGGCCGCCTCAACTTCGTGATCGTCTACACCCGTTGTGCCAAGCGCTTCATGTTGTGCTTGCGCATCCTCATTGTTTTGCTGCTCAACATCGTCAGCCTTAGTGTTTTCGTTAATGGTAACGCTGGACAATGATTTTACAATTTCAATATTGATGACATCTAATAAAGACTCAAACATAGTAAAAGACTCACGCTTGAACTCTTGTGTTGGATTTTTTTGTGCATAACCACGCAAGTTCACACTTTGACGCAAGTAATCCATTGCCGCTAAATGATCCTTCCAATAATGATCCAATGTTTGCAACATGACTGCTTTTTCAAATCCGCGCATTGATTCAGCGCCAGTAATCCCTTCTTTGTAATCACATATCGCACCAAGCCCTTGGACGATTCTACTCTCAAGCTCATCAACATCAACGCCTTCATCTAGCCACTGTTGCAAAGGAAAGTCTGCTGAGTAGTCTGCTTTTAAAGCATTGTGCAAACCTTCAACATCCCAATCTTCCTCGGCCTGCTCTGCTGAAATATAGCCCATAAATAAATCGCCAATCACGCCCTCACGAATTTGAATAAAGCGGTCTTGCACATCATTGACACTCATAAGCTCATCACGCAATTGGTAAATTACCCGACGCTGATCATTGGCGACATCGTCATATTCTAATAGGTGTTTACGCGCATCGTAGTTCATGCCCTCAACTTTTTTCTGTGCATTTTCAATCGCACGATTCACCATTTTATGCTCGATTGCTTCACCTTTTTCCATGCCCAATCGTTGCATCATTGCTGCCATTTTTTCACTGGCAAAAATACGCATTAAGTTATCTTCAAGCGAAAGATAAAAACGCGTAGAACCAACATCGCCTTGACGTCCTGAACGGCCACGCAATTGATTGTCTACACGACGAGACTCATTGCGCTCGGTGCCGACAATATGTAAGCCGCCTGCTTGAATAACTGCCTCATGCTGCTCCGCCCAATCTGCTTTTTGTTTATCGTTAGCGTCTTCAACTAATTTACCCCCCAACACAATGTCTGTGCCTCGACCCGCCATGTTGGTAGCAATGGTAACTGCACCAATGCTACCTGCGTTGGCAATAATTTGCGCCTCACGCTCATGCTGTTTAGCATTTAACACCTCGTGCTTAATTTTTCTCTGCTCTAAAAGGGCAGAAATAGATTCAGAATTTTCAATACTGCTGGTGCCCACCAAGACGGGCTGCCCACTCTTTTGACAACTTTCTACATCCAACGCAATTGCTTCAAGCTTTTCTTCTAATGTTAAGTAAATCTGATCCGACATGTCATTACGAGTCGAAGGCTGGTTAGGTGGAACAACCACGGTTTCAAGCGCATAAATATCTTGAAATTCTACCGCTTCAGTGTCGGCCGTACCGGTCATGCCGGAAAGCTTGTTATAAAGTCTAAAATAATTTTGGAAAGTAATCGAAGCCAGCGTCTGGTTTTCTTTCTTAATACTCACACCTTCTTTGGCTTCAATGGCTTGGTGCAGGCCTTCTGACCAACGACGTCCTGGCATGGTTCTGCCAGTAAACTCATCAACAATAACAACTTCATCCTCTTGGACAATATAGTCTACGTCTTTTTGGAATAAAACGTGAGCACGTAATGCTGAGCTAATGTGTTGCATCAATAAAATATTGCTGGCATCGTACAGGCTTGCACCTTCGGGCAAAGCACCCGCATTAATCAACATTTCTTCTGCTTTGGCATGGCCATCGTCAGTTAAAAAGACTTGCTTGTGTTTTTCATCAACCGTGTAATCGCCCGCTTCTTTAATCACAATCTCTTTGCCTTCACCGCTTTCCGTCTGTTTGTTGAAGCTAGGAATCATTTTATTAATTGCTTGATAAACAGCCGAATAGTCGTCGGCAGGGCCAGAAATAATAAGTGGAGTTCTGGCTTCGTCAATTAGAATAGAATCGACTTCATCAATAATTGCAAAATTAAGGTCTCGCTGTACTTTTTGCTCAGTGGTAAAGGCCATGTTGTCTCTTAAATAATCAAAGCCCAATTCGTTATTGGTTGCATAAACAATATCGCATGCGTAAGCCACTTTCTTATCTTCTGGCGGCATGCTAGAAGTAACAATGCCCACACTCAAATCTAAAAAGTTAAATACTTTGCCCATCCACTCAGCGTCACGAGCGGCTAAATAATCATTTACTGTGACTACATGAACGCCTACACCACCTAGTGCATTCAAATAAGCGGGCAAAGTGGCCACTAAAGTTTTACCTTCACCCGTGCCCATTTCTGCAATATTGCCTTCATTGAGCACCATGCCGCCAATCATTTGTACATCATGATGTCTAAGTCCAAGCACACGAACACTGGCCTCTCGAATAACCGCAAAAGCAGCCGGAAGCAGTGAATCTAAAGTAACCTGTTGCTCTAACTGTTGCTTAAAAAATTGAGTTTTGGCGCTAAGCTCTTTATCACTTAGCGCTTGCAGTTCAGTCTCTAGTGCGTTGATCTGGTCAACTGCTTTAGAGAGTTTTTTTATTAAGCGGTCATTGCGAGAGCCTACAATCTTGGCAACAACTTTATTTATAATGTTCATTGGTATGAATAAAACGTAATTTTAAAAATGGCTCTATTTTCGCACAGATGTTATGATACAGATAGCCCTTTACAAGGTTCATTTTATGAATTTAAAGTTAATATTTAAACGATAGCCCATGTCTTCGGAAAAAAATAACATGACCAATCTGTCAAACTTTACACCCAAAGGGGAGCTGGGCATTTTGTTTGCCCAGGCCAGAATGTTTAATCAATTGAACGACCAACTATCAACGTTACTACCTAAGGCCTTTAAAACATTATCATTGTGCGCTCTAAAAGACAACACAGCTACATTTGTTACGCATAATCAGGCGGTGGCTTTTCGAGCCCAAAAGCAACAAGAAGCCTTGTTAGGCATTCTCAAAAATTTAGATGACTTATCAGATATCCAAAAAATCATCATCAAAGTTGATTTAACAGAATATTAGAAGAATTAACTATTATATAAAGCTGATATACATTATAATTATTGGGTTTTTATTTGAACATAAACATATTTACACAAACACACAAAAAGGACAGTGACCTTATGTCAGAACAAGAAATAGACCTCAAGAAAAGACGTTTCCTAACTAACGCAACAAGCGTGGTTGGTGCCGTCGGCGTTGGCTTTGTAGCGTGGCCGTTTTTATCATCATGGATGCCTTCAGCACGAGCAAAAGCAGCTGGTGCACCCGTTGATGTCGATATTAGCAAATTAGAATCAGGGCAACTGGTTCGCGTGCTTTGGCGCAAAAAAC
>JAPYQD010000212.1 GCA_029937335.1 Gammaproteobacteria bacterium | reverse complement strand
ATTGGTATAATTGCACAGTTTTATCCATCTTTATACGTTAATGGAAAAGACTTACAATCCAGAACAAATTGAAGCGAAATACCGCTCACTTTGGGAAGACAAAAATCTATTTTCTTCCGATTCAAATTCCACTAGCGAAAACGCCTATTGCATCATGCTGCCGCCACCTAACGTGACGGGTAGTTTACATATGGGCCACGCTTTTCAGCATACGATCATGGATGTGCTAACTCGCTATCATCGTGGCAAGGGTGAGCAAACGCTTTGGCAGCCAGGTACAGACCATGCAGGTATTGCTACACAAATGGTGGTTGAGCGCCAACTCGCCGCACAAGACATTACCCGCCATGATGTCGGTCGTGAAAAATTTATTGAAAAGATTTGGGATTGGAAAGAACATTCCGGAGGTACGATTACTTCGCAAATGCGTCGCCTAGGTGCTTCAGTTGATTGGGAAAGAGAACGCTTTACCATGGATGAGGGGCTCTCAGATGCTGTGCATAAAGTCTTTATTCAGCTTTACAACGAAGGCTTAATCTATCGTGGCAAGCGATTGGTTAACTGGGATCCTGTCTTACATACGGCCGTATCTGATCTTGAAGTAATTAGTACAGAAGAGCAAGGTTCGCTTTGGCATATGCGCTACCCTATCACTGACACGGATGAGGTTATGGTAGTGGCCACGACTCGCCCTGAAACCATGCTTGGTGATAGTGCAGTTGCAGTTCATCCAGAAGATAAGCGCTATACACATTTGATTGGCAAAACCATTGACTTACCACTCACTGATCGAAAAATAACCATCATCGCTGATGATTATGTTGACATGGAATTTGGTACCGGTTGTGTAAAAATTACCCCTGCTCATGACTTTAATGACTATGAAATGGGCCAGCGTCATAACTTAGACGTCATCAACATCCTAACTGATGATGCCAAAATTAACGACACCGTTAAAAGTGCTTATGCTGGTATGGATCGATTTGATGCGCGTAAACAAATGGTTAAAGATTTAGATGACCAGGGCTTACTAGAAAAAATTGAACCGCATACTTTGATGGTGCCTCGTGGTGATCGAACTCACGCTGTGATTGAACCTTATATGACTGACCAATGGTTTGTTAAGGTTGCACCATTGGCCAAGCCTGCGATTGATGCGGTGAAAAATGGCGATATTCGTTTCATCCCAGAAAACTGGAATAAAACTTATTTCAACTGGATGGACAACATCCAAGACTGGTGTATTTCTAGGCAAATCTGGTGGGGGCATCGTATTCCTGC
>JAPYQD010000211.1 GCA_029937335.1 Gammaproteobacteria bacterium | reverse complement strand
ATTGCCATGAACGGACAAATATTTGACTGGAATAATGTTTGTAAAAATAAAGACAAAGGTTTGTTTGAGGTGAAAAAATAGGTTATTCACTTTTCTGAATTCATCGCTTGTCAGCAAGTGGGTAATGTAACATTACATCAACATGATAAAAAAGGCCCTTTCTCACGGATTAACGGTACTAAAAGTAAGTACTTGGATCAGCGCGATTGTTGCGTTATTGGTGGTTTTGTCAGTGGCTTTTTTTGTTACTTTCCCGAGTTTAATTAAGTCGCCGATTGAGCATCAAATCTCTCATCTTAGTAATTTAAACGTTGAGCTGAAAAAGATTACTTTTGGCTTTGAAAGGAAGGGCCTTGCTTTAAAGATTCACGGCCTTGAAGTATCGTCGTTAGAGAAGAAACAACCCATTGCTTCTGTCAATATACTCAAATGGCGATTGAACCTAATGAGTTTGTTTGAAGATATTTTTCAGCCTAGTAATGTATATCTTGATACGTTAACGCTTTACTCCAGTGCCGATCCTCAAGATCGTGAATTTAGTGTGGATGATATTAAGCAACTGATTTCTAGTGAAAATTTAGCAATTCTGTATTTCTTTAAATCATTAACGATTAATAAAACTCTGATAAAGGGCAAGGAAGTTATACAGCTTGCACCGATATTACTAAGTAGAGATGAATCGCAACTTTTGTTAAAAATATCTGATCAAGATATAGATCTTGGTGGCATGGCATCTAATTTAGGCAGGGTAGATATTACTGCAACACTTTCTGTCACGCAATCTGAACAAGATAAATTTTTGACATTGCCGCTGCTTATCCGTAGTGATGATTTTTCATTGATGTCGCATCTTAAACTTTCTAGTGAAGGTGGGGATGATTTTGTTGAATTTATCAGTTATCTTGATCAAGTAGAAATTGGTAGTATTAGTGAGTATTTGCCACCAAATTTGTTAAGCAGTGCTACGTATGCATGGCTGAATCGAGCCTTTGTTTCTGGTGAATTAGGTGATGTTAAGGTTAATATTAAGAAAAATTTATCAAAACAAATACCGCCAGAAATAAAATTAAGTGCACATCTTAGCGACAGTGAGTTGTCGTTTAATTCTGATTGGGAAACACTCAAGCACTTAGATGCTGACATTAGTACTGATGGTAAAAAGCTCGTAGTAGCGGTAAACAAAACAAAACTTAATGGTATGGATTTGACTGATATTACAGTGCAAATTTCTGATTTAAGTGCTACAAAATTAGACGTTGAAGTGATTGGCAAAATCAATAC
>JAPYQD010000210.1 GCA_029937335.1 Gammaproteobacteria bacterium | reverse complement strand
TGTAAGAAGTATGCGCCAACTGGACCATAACCGTCTTTGAATCGTGCAAGAACGATACGGTTTTCCATTTGCGTCATCTTCGCACCAGCTTCGATTAACAAACCATAAGCTGAACCTGAAGACCACGGTGCGTACCATACACGGCCAGCACCTTCACCCACTGAACGTGGCTTAAAGATGTTAGACGCACCACCGGCACCAACAATAACTGTCTTAGATTTAAAGATGTGGTAGTTACCTGTACGTACGTTAAAACCAACAGCACCCGCAACACGATTATCTTGTGCGTCGTCCATCAATAAGTGTGTCACCATAATACGGTTAAAAGTTTTACCTTCATCCGCATTAACTTTCGCTGCTTCTGCAACGATAGGCTTATAAGATTCACCATGAATCATAATCTGCCAGCGACCTTCACGCATGTATGCGCCTTTACCGATATCACCTTCAGGTAAATCAGCTCTCTTAGGATCCTTCATTAATGGAAGGCCCCATTCTTCAAATTTGTGTACTGCAGAGTCAACGTGACGAGCCATATCAAAAGCTAAGTCTTCACGAACCATACCCATCAAGTCCATACGTGCATAACGTACGTGATCTTCAGGATTGTTTTCGCCCCAACGGGTACCCATGTAACAGTTAATTGCGTATAGACCTTGAGCAACCGCACCAGAACGATCGATGTTTGCTTTCTCAGCAATTACAATCTTCTTGTCACGACCCCAGTATCTAGCTTCATAAGCAGCACCTGTACCACCTAGGCCAGCACCAACAACTAAAATATCAATGTTATCTTCAATAATTGTTTTCATTAGTAATATACTCCTTCTACAAGTTTCAAACCGTTAGACTCTAACGTATGTAAACCACCATCATCTAAACGAATTGACTCTGGCTCAAATGACAACAACTCACTGTCGCGGTCTGCTTGGCTTGGCTCTGGTTCGTTTCTGAAGTTAGGAATCGCTGAACCCCATGGCTTAGTAGTAATCGGTGACAAGAAGTTCTTCTCACGACCATCTCTAAATTTAACTTTCCATGCAATCGTGCCTTTTTCTTCATCACGAATTACACGAACACTATGTCCTAATGGTGCGAAGTCTGCGTAACCACGTACGTCAATCGCGTTTTGTGGGCAGGCTTTAACACATGAGTAACACTCCCAACACATATTAGGTTCAATATTCAAAGCACGACGATATTTCTTATCGATGTGCATAATGTCGGATGGGCAGATATCTACACAATGTCCACAACCATCACAACGAGTCATATATACAAAAGTTGGCATATTATTTTCCTCTCTT
>JAPYQD010000042.1:5487-6650 GCA_029937335.1 Gammaproteobacteria bacterium | reverse complement strand
CCGTAAGACTGAAACACTGCCAAGACAACTGTACCCATACGGGTGTACTGTGTAATTCTACGTTTACCAGTTTCGCCTTCTTTTTTAAGTTGCTCGAGCTTTGGCACAACTGACGTCATTAACGTGATGATAATTGATGCTGAAATATAAGGCATGATGCCCAAAGTAAAGATAGATAAACGCTCTAATGCACCACCTGAGAACATATTAAACATATCCAAAATCGTGCCTTGATTGTCTTGCACGAGTGAAGCTAGTGCAAGCGGCGAGATGAACGGGATAGTAATATGCGTGCCTAATCTAAAAACGATTAACGCACCCAATAAAAAAAGGATGCGTCTGGTTAAATCTTGTGAAAGGCCTAAGGGTGGTTGACTCATAAAATTACTCGCTCACTGAGCCTTTAGCTGCTTCAATAGCGGCGCGTGCGCCTTTAGTTGCTCTGATGCCTGTTAAGGTTACCGCTCTAGTGATCTCACCAGAAAGCATGACTTTAACGCGCTTAATATTTTTAGTGACTAAATTGTGTAGCTTTAACACATCAACCGTAATCTCTTTCTCTTCTAACTTGTCAATTTCTGATAGAGTGACTTGTGAAGTAATGATGGATACACGTGACGAGAAACCTACTTTAGGTAAACGACGTTGTAAAGGCATTTGACCACCTTCAAAACCAACTTTACTGAAACCACCTGAACGAGATTTTTGACCCTTGTGACCACGGCCACAAGTTTTACCAAAACCACTGCCGATACCACGGCCAACACGTTTTCTAGATTTCTTTTCACCCTCTGCAGGTGATAATGTATTTAATTGCATAGTACTCATAATTTCTAACCTTCTACCTTAAGTAGGTAAGATACTTTGTTAATCATGCCTCTCACTTCTGGCGTATCTTGCAAAACGACTGTGTGATTGATTCTCTTTAAGCCCAAACCAGTGATCGTTGCACGATGCGTTGGAAGACGACCATGAAAACTCTTAACTAACGTTACGCTAACAGTGTTTTTCTTAGGTGCTGCTTTTTTAGCTGCTGGCTTTTTCGCTGCAGTTTTTGCTGCGGGTTTTTTAGTTGCTACTGCTTTAGCAGGTGCCTTTTTAGCGGCGACTGCTTTTTTAGCTGCTGGCTTCTTAGCTGCTACTTTTTTAGGTGCTGCTTTTTT
>JAPYQD010000042.1:0-5387 GCA_029937335.1 Gammaproteobacteria bacterium | reverse complement strand
CTGCTTTTTTAGCTGCTGGCTTCTTAGCTGCTACTTTTTTAGGTGCTGCTTTTTTTACTACTTTCTTTTCTTCAGCCATTATGCTTCCCCAGTAATTTGCTCAACAGTTTTGCCACGCTTAGCAGCAACTGACTGTGGAGATGTCATTGACGTTAAACCTTCAACAGTCGCACGAACAACACTAATAGGATTACGCGTACCATGACATTTTGCCAAAATATTGTGAACACCAACTGCTTCTAAAACACTACGCATTGGGCCACCGGCAATAACGCCCGTACCTTCTGATGCAGGCTGCATGTAAACATTAGCAGCACCAACACAAGAAGTAATCGGGTAATAAAGCGTACCGTCTTTTAAAGGTACCGTTTTCATTGCTTTTTTTGCTTTGTCCATGGCTTTTTGAATTGCAGCAGGTACTTCACGCGCTTTACCCGTGCTATAACCTACTTTACCATTGCCATCGCCAACAACAACCAGTGCTGAGAAGCCAAAAATACGACCACCTTTCACTACTTTGACAACGCGACGAATATTAACCAGTTTTTCAATATACTCGTTATCGTCGTTATTATTATTTTTCTTATATTCAGCCATTATTGTCGCCTATGTTTATAATTTTTTTTAAAAGTCTAATCCGCCGTCTCTTGCCGCATCTGCTAACGCCTTTACCCGACCATGAAACTTAAAGCCAGAACGATCAAAAGCGACTTTCGTTACTTTTGCTTTTTTTGCTGCTTTGGCAATTTCAGCGCCAATCTTAGCTGCTGCTTCAACATTACCGCCATTCTTAACTTTAGCGGTCAACGTTGATGCTGATGCCAATGTTTTTGTGCCACAACCACTAATGATTTGTGCATAAATGTGTTGTGAGGTTTTATATACACACAAACGCTCTACACTTCTTGCAGCATGCTTTGCTCTAAATTTAGTTGCTCTTCTTAAACGAGCTTGTTTTTTAGACAATTTCATATCTTAATACCTTATATTATTTCTTCTTAGCTTCTTTACGAACAACATATTCGTCAGTGTAGCGCACACCTTTACCTTTGTAAGGCTCTGGCGGACGGTAAGCTCTAATTTCAGCAGCCGCTTGTCCTACTTTTTGCTTGTCCATACCCTTCACAATAATTTCTGTTTGTGAAGGTGTTTCAGCTGTAATACCTTCGGGTAAATTGTATTTAACCGGGTGTGAAAAACCTAGGGTTAAATCTAACACTTTACCCATTGACTTTGCACGGTAACCAACACCGATTAATGTTAATTTCTTTTCCCAACCTTCTGAGACACCTTGAATCAAATTAGCAGTATTGGCTCTTGCCGTACCGGCTTGCGCCCATGCTTTCTTTTGATCACTCTTATCTACCTTGGCAATATCAAATGTTAGTACATTTTCTGTATTGGTAATTACTACCGACGGATGAACATCCATCTGTAATTGGCCTAATTTACCTTTGACTGACATATTTGCATCATTAATAGATACCTCAACGCCAGCTGGAATTTCGATTGGTGCTTTTGCAATTCTAGACATCTTATAACTCCCTAATTAAGAAATGCTGCACAAAACTTCACCACCAACATTTTCAGCTGCTGCGTTTTGACCAGTCATTACACCCTTAGGTGTTGAAACAATTACAATACCTAGACCATTCATAACGCTTGGCATTTCAGTACTCTTTACATACACACGTAAACTTGGCTTAGAGATTCTTTGCAAAGAATCAATCACCGGTTTGTCGTCATAGTACTTTAACTTAATGGTTAAAGTTTTAGCGGCAGCTTCGCCGTCAACGCTAAATGACTCAATGTAACCTTCTTGCTGCATCACACTTGCGATTGCAGACTTTAAATTTGATGCTGGGATATTAACTTCTTTCTTATCAACCATGTGCGCATTACGAATGCGGGTTAACATATCAGCAACTGGATCAGACATACTCATATTATTTTCCTCCTACCAACTTGCTTTAGATAAACCGGGCACTTCACCATTCATAGTGCGCTCTCTTAATTTTGTTCTCGCTAGACCAAACTTGCGATAGAAACCATGTGGACGACCTGTTAAACCACAACGACTACGTTGACGGGTAGGTGATGCATCACGTGGTAGTGCCTGCAACTTAATCGTTGCTTGAAAACGCTCTTCATCAGAAGAGTGTACACTTTTAATCGTTTTCTTTAATTCAAGACGCTTAGTACGGTATTTTTCAACCAACTTTGTGCGCTTGATGTCTCTATTTATCATAGACTTTTTAGCCATTTTCCTGTCCTTTAAATGGGAAATTAAACATTGCTAATAGTTTCTTAGCGTCATCATTGTTAGTAGCAGAAGTGGTGATAGCGATATCCATACCACGTGTTCTAGTTACTTTTTCAAAATCAATTTCTGGGAATACGATTTGTTCTGTTAAGCCCATGTTGTAGTTACCACGGCCATCAAATGATTTTTCATTTAAACCACGGAAATCACGAATACGAGGAATCGCAATGCTCACCAAACGATCAAGAAATTCATACATCTTTTCCTTGCGTAGGGTTACCTTACAACCAATCGGGTTGCCTTCTCTTAATTTGAAACTTGCGACTGACTTACGCGCATTACAAGTCATTGGCTTTTGACCAGAAATAAGACTCATTTCTTCTAATGCACTTTGTAAGATTTTCTTGTCACCTAGTGCACTACCCAAACCCATGTTAATGGTGATCTTCTCGATCTTAGGCACTTGCATAGGATTAGTCATACCTAGCTCTTTTTGTAGCGCAGGTAAAATTTCTTTTTTGTATTGTTCTTGTAATCTAGACACGGTTAGTTTTCCTTAACTTGTTCAAACGATTGAATCGCCGTTTGATTTAAAAAATCTTTCTTTGTTGCCGTCTTTGTCAGTGCGAACACCAACTCTGTCTGCTTTTTCTGTTTTTGCGTTGTAGATTGCTACATTTGAAATCGCCATTGGCATTTCTGTATCAATGATGCCGCCAGTTACGCCAGCATTTGGATTTGCCTTTACATGCTTTTTAGCAATATTCAAACCCTCAACTACGACTTTAATATTAGTGATTTTAGTGACTGTGCCCGTAGAACCTTTGTCCTTGCCAGCAATAACGATCACTTCGTCATTTAATTTAATCTTTTGCATTACAGTACCTCTGGTGCTAATGACACAATCTTCATAAATTGCTTGTTACGTAATTCACGAGTAACTGGGCCAAAAATACGCGTACCAACTGGCTCAAGTTTAGTGTTTAAAAGCACACATGCATTACTATCAAAACGGATGCGAGAACCATCAGTACGACGAACGCCATGTGCTGTACGCACAACAACGGCATCATAAACATCACCTTTTTTAACTTTACCGCGTGGTGAAGCTTCTTTGATACTGACTTTAATCACATCACCAATACCGGCATAACGACGCTTAGAGCCACCTAGTACTTTAATACACATTGCTTTAACACCACCGCTGTTGTCCGCAATATGAAGTTTTGTTTGCATTTGAATCATGTCTTATTCTCTTTTAATATGCTATAAATTAATCAATCGAAACTGATTTCTCAACGACTTCTAACAATGCCCAATGTTTAGTCTTAGAGAATGGCTTTGCTTCCACTACTCTGACTGTATCACCTAAACTACATTCGTTATTTTCATCGTGTGCATGAACCTTAGTACTACGTTTGATGTACTTTTTATAAATTGGGTGTCTAACTTTACGCTCGATCATTACAGCAATCGTCTTATCACGACCTGCACTTACAACCGTACCCATTAGTACGCGTTCTACTTTATTATCACTCATGCTTGTTTCTCTTTAATAATTGTTTTAACTTGTGCAATGGTTCTTTTGGTTTTTCCCAACTTAGTAGGATCGCCTAACTGTGCAGTTTTGTGCTGCATACGCAACTCAAAGTGCTCTTTCAAAAGCGTCATTAGCGTTTCGTTTAATTGTGAGACATCTTGCTCTCTTAATTCTTTAATATCCATTACATCACCGTCCGTTTAACTACTGTTGTTTTTACTGGTAATTTAGCTGCTGCCAATGCAAATGCTTCTCTTGCAATAGTTTCATCAACACCTTGCATTTCGAACAACATTTGACCTGGTTTAATTTGCGCTACCCAATATTCAACACTACCTTTACCTTTACCCATTCGAACTTCTAATGGTTTTTTAGTAATTGGCTTGTCTGGGAATACGCGAATCCAAATCTTACCTTGACGCTTCACATGGCGTGTCATTGCACGACGTGCTGATTCGATTTGTCTAGCTGTCATACGACATCTGCCAACAGCTTGCAAACCGATTTCACCAAAACTAACCTTGTGGCCAGTGGCTAGACCGCGATTACGGCCTTTCATCATTTTTCTAAATTTTGTACGTTTAGGTTGTAGCATTTTTCAGTCCTTTACTTCTTGCCTAGTTGAGTTGTTGCACCACGACGAGCAACCTCATCCAATGTTCCTTTTTTGTGATCTAAGATTTCACCTTTAAAGATCCAAACTTTAATACCGATTACACCGTATTGTGTGTTTGCACCATATGATGAATAATCAACGTCTGCTCTAAATGTATGCAAAGGTACACGACCTTCACGGTACCATTCAGAACGTGCAATCTCAGCACCATTTAATCGGCCACTTACCATGACCTTAATACCTTGAGCGCCTAGGCGTGTTGCATTACCTAATACACGCTTAACCGCACGACGATACATCACACGTTTTTCTAATTGCTGCGCAATGTTTTCAGCCACTAGACGCGCGTCTAGTTCAGGCTTTTTAATTTCTTCAATACTAATATGTACTGGAATACCCATCATTTTAGATACGATGGTTTTAAGTTGCTCAATATCAGCACCTTTCTTACCAATAACAATGCCAGGACGTGCGGTATGAATCACAACTTTAGCATTGTTAGCTAGACGTTCAATTTGAACGCGACTAACAGAAGCAGATTTTAATTTCTCAAATAAGAAATCTCTAACTTCGATATCAGATAACAAGTACTTAGGATAATCTTGAGAATTTGCATACCACTTAGAATCCCAATCTTTAACGATGCCTAATCTAATACCTTTTGGATTTACTTTTTGACCCATAATTAACCTGCGCTTACGCCAACTGTAATGTGGCTTGTTCTTTTTAAAATACGATTCGCTCTACCTTTTGCTCTAGGGCGAATTCTTTTCATTGTTGAGCCTTCATCAATATAAATACTACTTACTTTCAACTCATCAATATCAAGACCATCATTATGCTCAGCATTAGAAATAGCTGAGTTTAATACTTTCTTAACTAATTTAGCCGCTCCCTTATTACTAAACGACAGAATGTTCAATGCTTCCTCTACTGGTTTGTTACGGATTTGATCCGCAACCAATCTC
>JAPYQD010000209.1 GCA_029937335.1 Gammaproteobacteria bacterium | reverse complement strand
TAATGGTTGCGGCCAGTGATGAAAAAAAACTAGAGCAAAATACCTTAAAAATTGCCACTAAATATGTCAATTCAGCCAAACGTTATTTTGAAGCCAAAGGTCAACAAATTGAAATCATTAAGCTTTACGGCGCAATGGAACTCGCACCTGTGGTTGGTTTGGCGCACTGTATTGTTGATTTGGTTGATACCGGAAACACACTTAAAGCCAATGGCCTAGTACCCCTTGATCACATTGAAGACATCTCTTCTCGATTGGTGGTGAATGCTGCGTCATTCAAAACTAAAAATACTCAAATTAAAACTTGGGTTAAAGGTATTGAAAAAAATCTATGATCGCCCGCTTATCCACGCAACAAGCTGATTTTCAAGAAAAGTTATCTAAATTATTAGCCTGGGAAAGCGTTTCAAACACTGATGTCGCACAAACTGTCGACGACATTATTGCCAACATTCGTCAAAATGGCGATCAAGCACTTATTGATTACACCAATAAATTTGATGGTATGGATGTATCCGATATATCGGCGCTCACCGTTGACCAATCAGCCCTTAAAAAAGCCTTTGATTCTTTAGCTGAAAAGGAAAAAACCGCACTACAAAGTGCAGCTGATCGCGTGCATGCTTATCACCAAAAACAAAAGCAAGATACCTGGACTTACACCGAAGACAATGGCACCCTGCTGGGTCAAAAGATTACACCACTTGATCGTGTGGGTTTGTATGTGCCTGGTGGTAAAGCCGCCTACCCTTCTTCAGTATTAATGAACGCCATTCCTGCTAAAGTCGCCGGTGTAGAAGAATTGATTATGGTGGTACCAACACCCAATGGCATCGCCAACTCATTAGTGTTGGCCGCTGCCTATATTGCAGGTGTTAATAAAGTATTTACCGTCGGTGGCGCACAAGCGGTTGCCGCTCTAGCTTATGGCACTGAAACGATACCGAAGGTTGATAAAATCGTTGGCCCGGGTAACATCTATGTTGCTACCGCTAAACGTGCAGTTTTTGGACAAGTGGGTATCGACATGATTGCCGGCCCTAGTGAAATACTCATTATTTGTGATGGAAAAACTGACCCTGATTGGATTGCAATGGATTTATTTTCTCAAGCTGAACACGATGAAGATGCACAATCTATTTTGTTGTGTCCAGATGCTGAATTTATTTCACAAGTTGAGGTTAGTATTGCTAAGCTTTTGCCGACCATGGATCGCAAAGATATTATTGCCACTGCACTCAAAGATCGTGGTGCACTTATCCAAACCAAAGACATGGATGAAGCTATTGCCATTTCTAATCAAATCGCACCTGAGCATTTAGA
>JAPYQD010000208.1 GCA_029937335.1 Gammaproteobacteria bacterium | reverse complement strand
TGGCCTTATAACTATTGGCGCCTAAAGAAGCTAGGCAAAGCTTGTCATTGAAGAATACTTATATCAGGCATTCTTATTGGTAAAATATTGGATTAATAAATTTGAAGTTATTTAATTAAGATGACAAACAAAACAAACAATATCGCCAGTGTCTTAACCGAAGCACTGCCTTATATTCAAAAATTTCAAGGCAAAACCATCGTCATAAAATATGGCGGTAATGCTATGGTGGATGAAAAGCTAAAATCTAGCTTTGCGCGTGATATCGTGTTGATGAAATCTGTTGGTATGAACCCAATCGTGGTGCATGGTGGCGGGCCGCAAATTGGCAAGACATTAGAAAAAATCGGCAAGCAAAGTGAATTTGTTGGTGGCATGCGTGTGACTGATTCTGAGACCATGGACGTAGTAGAAATGGTGCTTGGTGGCTTGGTTAATAAAGAAATTGTTAACTTGATTCATCAACACGGCGGTCACTCAATTGGCCTAACAGGCAAAGACGGCAGTTTAATTTCTGCTAAAAAACTCAAACATGTGGATCATCTAACCTCTGAAATTATTGATTTAGGCCATGTTGGCGAAGTCGATCAAATCGATACTTCGGTGATTGATTTATTACTCAAAGGTGATTTTATTCCAGTAATCGCCCCTATTGGTGTGGGTAAAGACGGCTTCTCTTACAACATTAATGCTGATTTAGTCGCAGGTTCGATTGCCGAGGCGCTTAGTGCTGAAAAGTTAATTTTATTAACCAACACATCTGGTCTTTTGGATGCGGATGATAATTTATTAACAGGGCTTGATGCTAAGAAAGTAGATCAGCTGATTGATGATGGCACGATCCATGGTGGTATGTTGCCGAAGATTGGTTGTGCTTTATCAGCGGTTAAAAATGGCGTCAAATCAACGCATATTATTGATGGCCGTGTATCACATGCCGTGCTTTTAGAGGTCTTTACTGATAGTGGTGTGGGTACTTTAATCACCTGCAATGAATAAATCGAATCGCGATAGCATTCAAGTTTTTGATTGCCAAATTTTGGCACATTATCAATTTGAAGGCAATCAGTATATTTTAACCATTGATTCACCTGAGATTGCCAAGGCGACTAAACCAGGGCAGTTTGTACATCTTACGGTGTCTGACGCATTGGCAATGCGCCGACCGATTTCTATTATGTCAGTTGATGTAGAAAATGGCACCTTTGATTTGCTTTACAAAGTGGTGGGCGAAGGCACTCGCCAATTGGCCGACCGAAAAGTTGGTGAAGTGTTGTCTGTTATTGGCCCGATTGGTAATAGCTTTAAAATGACAGATAAGAAATTACCTTTGT
>JAPYQD010000041.1 GCA_029937335.1 Gammaproteobacteria bacterium | reverse complement strand
AGAGAAGGTGGTCGCACAGTAGGTGCGGGTGTTGTTGCTAAGGTGACGAATTAAGCGTTAGTTTAATTAATTAAGAAGACTAACATTGGCTCGGGCAATTGTCCGAGCCTTTAGAATATTTAGGCAAGTGGCTCAACTGGTAGAGTGGCGGTTTCCAAAACCGTTGGTTGGGGGTTCGAGTCCCTCCTTGCCTGCCATATTAAAGGTGTAATGTGAGTAAGAGTGTAGAAAGTCAAGTAAAAAAAGAGTCATCAATAGTAATGATGGTATCAATCTTAATTGTGTTGGGCTCTTTTGTGCTTTATTACCAAGACCCATTAGGATTAAACACAACACTATATAAGGTGTTGGTTTTATTGGTAGGCCTAGTATTGGCTGCTTTTGTATTTTTTAAAGCACCTCAAGGGGTTCGATTAAGTAACTTTACTAAAGAAACCAAGATTGAGTTACGCAAGGTAGTTTGGCCAACGCGTGATGAGACAGTTAAGACCACTGGCATGATTATGGTGGCTGTGGTGATTGTTGCGATTTTCTTATGGATTGTCGATGCAATTTTAACTTGGGCTGTTCAGCTGCTTACAAACTAAGGGAATAAGATGGCTAAAAGATGGTACGTACTTCATGCAAGAAGTGGTTATGAAGCGAAAGTTAAAATCGCAATTGAAGAATCAGTTGTAAGAGAAGGTTTAGAAGACTTAGTAAGTGACGTTATGATTCCGATTGAGCAAGTGGTGGAGCTTAAAGACGGCCAAAAGAAAATGGCTGAACGTAAGTTTTTCCCTGGCTATATGTTGGTTAATATGGAACTCACTGAGCCAAGTTGGTTGTTGGTAAAAAATACCAATAATGTGATTGGTTTTATTGGCGGTTCATCAGGTAAGCCTTCCCCGATTACACAGCGTGAAGTTGATAAAATTATGGCACGCGTACAAGAGGGTGCTGACAAGCCTAAGCCTAAAGTAGCTTATCAACCGGGTGAAGAAGTCTTAGTGATTGACGGACCGTTTAACGAATTCAACGGCACCATTGAAGCGGTTGATTATGAAAAGAATTTACTCAAAGTAGAAGTGTTGATTTTTGGACGCACTACTCCAGTAGAGCTTGAGTTTTCACAAGTGGCGAAAACTTAAAAGAAAATAACCTTCGGGTTATGGTTTAACAGGGAAGCTTAATAGGCGCTATACCCAAAACGAGGCAAACACCTCAAGGAAGAAAAATGGCTAAAAAAATTGAATCATATATTAAGCTGCAGATTCCAGCACAAGAAGCTAATCCTTCACCACCGGTAGGTCCTGCATTGGGTCAGCATGGTGTGAACATTATGGATTTCTGTAAGGCGTTTAACGCACAAACACAAGACATTGACAAAGGTATGAAAGTACCAGTGGTGATTACAGTTTATAACGATCGTAGCTTTACTTTCATTACTAAAACACCACCAGCAGCATTGTTAATCTTAAAAGTGACCGGCATTAAGAAAGGTTCTGGCGTGCCACATACTGACAAAGTTGGCAAGATTACACGTGCACAATTAGAAGAAGTTGCGACGATCAAAATGAAAGATCTAAACGCAAATGATATGGATGCAGCAGTGACTATTATTTCTGGAACAGCCCGTTCAATGGGTATTGAAGTGGAGGGTTAATCAGATGGCTAAATTAACAAAAAAACAAAAAGACATAGCAGCTAAAGTTGAAATCGGTAAACGTTATACAATTGAAGATGCATTAACTGTAATTAAAGAATGCGCAACATCAAAATTTGACGAATCTATTGACGTTAGTGTTAACCTTGGTGTTGACTCTAAGAAGTCAGATCAAAACGTTCGTGGCGCAGTTGTGCTGCCAAATGGTACGGGTAAAACTGTCCGTGTTGCGGTATTTACACAAGGTGATAACGTCGCAAAAGCTGAGGCGGCGGGTGCAGATGTTGTCGGTATGGAAGATTTAATGAAATCCATGCAGGACGGCGATCTTAATTATGATGTGGTGATTGCATCACCTGATGCAATGGGTGTGGTTGGTCGTTTAGGTCAAATATTAGGCCCACGTGGCTTGATGCCTAACCCTAAAGTTGGCACGGTAACACCGGATGTTGCAACAGCTGTTAATAATGCAAAAGCAGGTCAAGTACGTTACCGTACAGATAAGGCTGCGATTGTTCATGCTGGCGTTGGTAAAGCATCTTTTGATGTGAAAGCATTAAGTGAAAATATTGCAACACTAATGGAAGCATTGAAAAAGGCTAAGCCTAGTTCAGCTAAAGGCGTGTACTTTAAAAAATTAAGTGTTTCTTCAACGATGGGCGCAGGCGTATCGGTTGATTTAGCATCGCTTGATCTTTAATTAGACCAAGCAAAAGAATTCTTTGGGTCGCAGCGTTAATTCTGCATGACCTCAAAGACCATAGGTTCGGATATTCCTCCTGGAGTATTTGTTTAATTGAGTGGTAACACACTCGGCCTATGTAGAGGGTATGAAAATACTCTGTGGCGAAAGTTATCAAATAAGGTGGCTTTCTTTTTTAAACTGTTCAGGAGAGGCAAATGGCTCTAAATCTTGAAGCAAAAAAGGTTGTTGTCGAACAAGTAAATTCACTAGCGGATAGTGCAATTTCTGTTGGCGTGGCCGAGTATCGTGGATTGACAGTTGAACAAATGACTAATCTACGCTCTAGTGCAATGGATGCAAA
Organism: Gammaproteobacteria bacterium; assembly: GCA_029937335.1. Lineage (GTDB taxonomy): Bacteria > Pseudomonadota > Gammaproteobacteria > PS1 > Pseudothioglobaceae > Thioglobus_C. Next base: position 4,095 of record JAPYQD010000041.1, on the reverse strand, counting down.
TGTTTCTTTACGTGTTGTAAAGAATACCTTAGCAAAAATAGCATTAGCGAAGACTGAATGCGAGTGTGTACTACCCGTTCTTAGCGGACCGGTAATCCTTGGATTTTCTCAGGAAGATCCAGGTGCAGTAGCACGCGTATTTAATGATTTCGTTAAAGATAACGAAGATTTAGTCGTTAAGGGTTTGGGCGTTTCAGGCGAATTTGTGGAAGCAGATCAGCTTAAGCGTATTGCAGACTTACCAACTAAAGATCAAGCGATCAGTCTGGTTATGGCGCTTATGTTAGCACCGGTAGAGAAACTAGCAAGAACTTTGAATGAAGTTCCGACAAAAGTAACTCGAGTGGTAGCGGCAGTTCGTGACCAAAAACAATAATAAATAAAAAGGAGTAAATATCATGGCATTATCAAATGACGATATTTTAAATGCAATTGCAGACATGTCTGTAATGGATGTTGTTGAATTAGTTTCAGCAATGGAAGAGAAGTTCGGTGTATCTGCAGCAGCAGCGGCAGCAGCACCAGTAGCGGCAGCAGATGCTGGCGGCGCAGCGGAAGAGCAATCTGAATTCGATGTTGTATTGACATCATTCGGTGAGAAGAAAGTTGCGGTTATTAAAGCAGTACGTGGCATCACTGGCTTAGGTCTTAAAGAGGCTAAAGACATGGTTGAAGCTGCACCAACACCAATTAAAGAAGGTGTTGATAAAGCGGAAGCTGAAGATGTTAAGAAGCAGCTTGAAGAAGCTGGCGCTAGCGTAGAACTTAAGTAATTAGTTCTGTGTATTACCCAAAATCCCCACAAGGGGATTTTGGTGTTTTTATCGTAACAAGAATTTTTACAAGTAATCATCAACTAATACGAGGTATTCATGGCTTATTCATTTACTGAAAAAAAGCGAATTAGAAATAATTTTGGTTCTAGAGAATCAATTTTAACCGAACCAGATTTACTGGCTATCCAGATCGACTCATTCAATGGCTTTATCCAAGCTGGCGAAAAAACAAAAAAAGATGTCGGCCTACATGCAGTATTCCAGTCCGTATTCCCGATAACAGCAGTTAACGGCTATGCAGAAATTGAATATGTTGATTACGAACTACAAGAACCAAAATTTAACGTTGAAGAGTGTAAATTACGTGGCGTCACTTTTGCCTCAACACTACGAGTTAAATTAAACCTTGTCTTATTTGATAAGAATGGTTCAACTCTCAAGAAAAAACGTCGAGTTAAGCAAATCATTGAAGAAGATGTTTACTTAGGTCAATTACCACTTATGACCGAAACAGGTACTTTTGTTATTAATGGTACAGAACGTGTTGTGGTGTCACAGTTACACAGATCTCCAGGTGTTATTTTTGAACACGATAAGGGTAAAACCCACTCTTCAGGCAAGATCTTATTTTCATCGCGCGTTATTCCTTACCGCGGTTCATGGTTAGATTTTGAATTTGATCATCACGAACATTTATACGCACGAATTGATCGTCGTCGTAAATTACCAATAACAACGTTATTGCGTGCAATGGGCTTAAGCGCAGATGGAATCTTAGATACTTTCTTTGAAAAAATTAACGTTAAACTTAAAGCTAAATCTTGTGATGTTGGCTTATCACCTGCCAAACTACGTGGTGTGATTGCAGAGTTTGATATTAAATCAGGCAAAGATATTATTGTTGAAAAAGGTCGTCGTATTACCGCTAAGCACGCCAAGATTCTGGAAAAAGCCGGCGTTAAATCAATCAACGCACCGCTTGAATACTTATTAGACAAAGTTATTTCACAAGACTTGATCGACAAAGAAACGGGTGAAATCTTATTTGCTGCCAATACAGTGATTAGCGAAGAGGTGTTAGAAGCATTAAGTGCCAACAAAGTTAAGAAGATTGAAATTCTTTATATTAATGAATCTAAAGGTGGTGCTTATATTTCAGACACATTACGTTTAGATGATACGCAAACTGAGCTTGAAGCACGCATGAGTATTTATCATGTGATGCGTCCAGGTGAACCTGCAACAGCAGATGCGGTTAACTTGTTATTTAATAACTTGTTCTTTAAGAATGATCGTTACGATTTATCCAGGGTAGGTCGTATGAAACTTAATCGTCGTTTAGGCATTAAGTCTGAAACAGGCGAGCATGTATTAACCAATGATGACATTATCAGTGTTCTTAAGTTGTTAATCGATATTAAAAACGGTAATGATGTTGTTGATGATGTTGACACACTAGCTAACAGACGTGTCAGAGCAATCGGTGAAATGATTGAAAACCAGTTTAGAATTGGTTTGGTTCGTGTTGAAAAAGCGGTTAAAGAAGGTTTAAACTTAGCAGAAACAGATGAATTAACACCACAAGATCTCATTAACTCTAAGCCGGTATCGGCAGCGGTGAGAGAATTCTTTGGTTCTTCTCAGTTGTCACAGTTTATGGATCAAGTGAATCCTTTATCGGGTGTCACGCATAAACGTCGTATTTCAGCCTTAGGTCCAGGTGGTCTAACCCGTGAGCGTGCAGGTTTTGAAGTACGTGACGTACATCCATCACATTATGGTCGTTTATGTCCAATTGAAACGCCGGAAGGCCCAAACATTGGTCTGATTAATACACTAGCGGTGTATGCTAAAACCAATGATTATGGTTTCTTAGAAACGCCTTATCAGATAGTTAAAAAAGGCAAAGTAACAGATGAAGTAATTTACGTGTCTGCGATTGATGAGCTTGAGCATACGATTGCACAAGCAAATTCGACAGTAGATGGTAAAGGTCAATTAATGGATGACTTAATTCCATGTCGTCGTAAAAACGAATTTGTATTGGTGGGCTCTGAAGATGTCACTCTAATTGACATTGACTCTAAGCAAATTTCATCAGTGGCAGCGTCACTGATTCCATTCTTAGAGCATGATGATGCCAACCGTGCACTCATGGGTTCAAACATGCAACGCCAAGCAGTACCTGTATTAAAGGCAGAGAAGCCATTGGTCGGTACCGGTATTGAGCGCGTTGTTGCAACCGACTCTCGCGTCTGTGTTACCGCCAAACATGGCGGTGTGGTTGAAGCGGTAGATGCATCACGTATTGTTATTCGTGTTGATTCTAAGCAAACCAAAGCGGGCGAGTTAGGTGTTGATATTTACAACTTAACTAAGTACGCACGTTCTAACCAAAATACTTGTATTAACCAAAAACCTTTGGTAAAAACAGGCGATAAGATAGCAATAGGCGATGTATTGGCAGATGGTCCATCAACCGATATGGGTGAATTAGCGCTAGGTCAAAACATGAAAATTGCCTTTATGCCTTGGAATGGTTACAACTTTGAGGATTCAATCTTAATTTCAGAAAGAGTGGTGCAAGAAGATCGTTACACCACGATTCACATCGAAGAGCTAACGGCGTATTCTCGTGATACTAAATTAGGTCCTGAAGAAATCACCGCTGATATTCCCAATGTGAGCGAATCTGCTTTGGCTAAATTAGACGAAGTTGGTGTGGTTTATGTAGGTGCTCGTGTTAAGGGTGGCGACATCCTAGTAGGTAAGGTTACGCCTAAGAGTGAAACCGTACTTTCTCCAGAAGAGAAGTTATTGCGTGCTATTTTTGGTGAAAAAGCCAACAGCGTTAAAGATTCTTCATTACGTATCGGCGCATCAAAATCAGGTGTGGTTATCGACGTACAAGTCTTTACCCGTGACCGTGTTGAAAAAGACGCAAGAGCTGTGAGTATTGACGAAGAGCGCTTAGCGAAAATCAGAAAAGACATTGATGACGAGTTTGGTATTATTGACGGTGATATATTCCGTCGTATCCGTTTAAAACTTTCTGGCAATGCATTAACCAAAGCGGTTGGTGATATTAAAGCTGGTGAGAAACTCAACGCTAAACTAATGAAGAGGCTTGACAATGCAGACATTGCTAAGCTTAAAGTTGAAGATGCAACTGTGAATAAAGAAGTCGCGGCATTGGTTAAACAAGCCAAAGCCAAGCAAGTTGAATTTGACAAGTTCTTTGAAGTTGAACGCGCTAAGATTGAGGAAGGTGCAGAATTACCACCAGGTGTAATGAAGATGGTTAAAGTTTACGTGGCAA
>JAPYQD010000207.1 GCA_029937335.1 Gammaproteobacteria bacterium | reverse complement strand
TTTTTACCAACTATTTTTCCATCAAATACTAGACTGGCAACAGAATTTGCCGCACCAAAACAAACATGGAGAGGTAACAAGTGTTCTTCTCTTGGATGGCAATACCTTGCAAAAGGTGCTTTACTCCATTCGATTAATCTTGTTTTTCGTTCAGTCAATGAAAGGTCATTACTATCTGTGATGGTGTCAATTATCCACCGCCCAAATGCTGCATTTTTGGCATCGGAACCATCTACACTCTTAGAAAAAAATTCACTCATATTGTGAAAGGTGAACCCTGAACCAATAATAAGTACTTTTTCTTTTCTTAATGCCGAAAGGCTTTTACCAATTTCAATATGTAACTTTGGATCTAAACTATTAACCAGTGATAATTGTACGCAGGGAATTTTCGCATCAGGAAACATAATCTTTAGCGGTACAAACATACCATGATCAAAACCACGTTGCTCATCCAATCTTGCCTTAATGCCATTTTTTTGTAATAAATTAAAAATTTTATTGGCAAGCACAGGGTCTCCTGGTGCAGGATATTTGATGTCATAGGCTTCATCCGGAAAACCATAATAATCATAGATTAATGGAGGATTTTTACCACTGGTTATGACTACTTCATCTTCTTCCCAGTGAGCGCTAATCAATACTATTGCTGAAGGAGTTTCAAGAGTTGGGGCTATGTTTTTTAAGAAATCTATCATCTCTTCATGGCCTGCATCTTCTAGCAAGGGCAACGGCCCCGCACCATGAGAAATAAACAAAACATGGCTTTGCTGACCTGTTAATTCAGGACACATAAAGATTGGGTTTTATTGGCAAATTTTGCAAGCAGAGTCTTTACTAATTTTAATATTTCTAAAGGTTAGATCTAGTGCATCAATAATCATCAGCTTGCCAACAAGTTGTTCACCGAGATTTAATACTACTTTGATAGCTTGAAGGGCTTGCAACGAACCCATTACCCCGGCGACAGGGGCTAATATGCCATTCTCTACACAGTTCTCGTCACTATTACCCTCAACTGAATATAAACATTGATAACATGGCTGGTGTTTTTCATAACCCTTAAAGACAGATAATTGCCCTTCAAAACGAATCACTGCAGCTGAGACAAGAGGTTTTTTCTCCTCTACGCAAGCCTTATTGACTTTAAAACGCGTATCAAAATTATCAGTACCATCCAAAACTACATCAACTTCACTAATCCAAGAATTTAAGTTGTTTTCATTTAGGTCTTTAATTGTAGTGACTTTGATATTAGGATTAATAGCAACCATTTTTGCTTTAGCAGAGTCAACCTTATCCTTACCAATGTCATCTGTATGATGCACAATTTGTCGCTGCAA
>JAPYQD010000206.1 GCA_029937335.1 Gammaproteobacteria bacterium | reverse complement strand
TACAACTATACTTCGTTCTCAGACAAGGAAGTCGTCTGTCGTTTTTTAGGTGAAGAATCATGGGAATTACTCAACCAACTTAGACAAAATCGTAATACCGGTCGAAGCGCTAGAATGCTGTTTGAAGTGCTGGGTGACATGTGGGCAGTGAACCGCAATCCTTATTTACAAGAAGATCTAATCAAAAATAAACGTCGTTGGAAGGCGTTGACTGAGGCGCTTTATTCACGCTTGAATCAAATTAGATCTCGTGCTGATAACAATGAAAAAGTGCTTGAGCTAGTTCACAGTGCTGACCAAGCAGTTGATGGTTTCAAGCACTGCTTAAGTGAATTTAAAAACAACAAACAGCGCATCAAAAAAGCCTTACTTAAGGTTACCCACAACAACAACATTCGCTTTGATGCATTATCGCGCTCATCACATGCAACGGATGCAACGGATTGGCGTGTCGAATATCCAGCCGTGGTGATCACTCCGGACACTGAAATTGAAATTGCCGATATTGTCAAAACCTGTATTGAACTGGGTTTAACCATTATCCCTCGTGGCGGTGGTACGGGCTATACGGGTGGTGCGATTCCATTAGATACGCAAACAGCGGTGATCAATACCGAAAAACTCAGCTTTATTGATGCTATTCAATCTCAAGATGGTTTGCATACTGTCAATGTCGGTGCAGGTGTTATTACTAAGCGTGTTAGTGAGTTAGCTGCTGCTAATAATTTAGTATTTGCGGTTGATCCAACCTCTCAAGATGCTTGTACAATTGGTGGCAATGTGGCGATGAATGCCGGTGGTAAAAAAGCCCTGCGTTGGGGTACGACCATTGACAACCTATTGTCTTGGAAAATGGTAATGCCTGATGGTAACTGGCTACAAGTCAAACGCCTAGATCACAATCAAGACAAAATTCAACTATTGGATGAAGTCAGTTTTAAAATTCATCATTTAAAAAGCGATGGAAAAACCCTGCTAAAAACGGAAACACTCACCATTAATGCCACACACATGCGCAAGAGTGGCTTAGGAAAAGATGTAACCAATAAGTTTTTAGATGGTCTACCCGGTATTCAAAAAGAAGGTTGTGATGGTTTTATCACCTCAGCTGAATTTATCCTTCATCAACCACTCGAACATATTAATACTTTATGTTTAGAATTCTTTGGTCACGATTTAGACAATGCTGTTTCTGCTATTGTTGCAATTAAAGATAATGTGGACGGCAATCAAGATGTTGATTTAGTGGGCATGGAACACCTCGATGCTCGCTATGTAAAAGCGGTTAATTACACCACCAAAGCCAATCGATCAGAACTACCTAAAATGATACTACTGATTGATATTAG
>JAPYQD010000040.1 GCA_029937335.1 Gammaproteobacteria bacterium | reverse complement strand
TTTATGAGTTTGTGTAAAAATCCCGAGCTTGCTTGTGAAGTAACCATGCAGCCGATGGATCGATTTGACCTTGATGCGGCGATTTTATTTTCTGACATCTTAACCATTCCTGATGCAATGGGCTTAGGCTTGTATTTTAGCGAAGGTGAAGGGCCAAAATTTGAGCGCCCTATTCAAACGTTGGCAGATATTGAGGCGATTCCATCAGAGGTTAATAATGACTTAACTTATGTATTTGATGCCGTATCTACGATTAAAACAGCGCTAGGCACGCGCGCACCACTGATTGGCTTTAGCGGTAGTCCTTGGACACTGGCCACCTATATGATTGAAGGTGGTAGTAGCAAAACCTTTGCCAAGACCAAAGCGATGTTATTTAACGACCCACAAATGCTGCATTTATTATTAAGCAAATTAGCCGACAGTGTGATCGCCTATTTAGATCAACAAGTATTAAGTGGCGCAGACAGTTTGATGGTTTTTGATACTTGGGGTGGTGTGTTATCCAAGACACATTATTTAGATTTCTCACTGAGCTACATGTCCAAGATTGTGAATGGTGTTAAAGCAAAACACCCAAATACGCCAATTACTTTATTTAGTAAAAATGGCGGCAAGCATCTGGATGAAATTTCCAACACTGGTTGTGATGGTGTGGGCATTGACTGGACAGTTGAGCTGAGTGAAGTTGAACAACAAATTGGCAGTAAGGTAGCGATTCAAGGTAACTTAGATCCTGCGGTTATGTATGGCACGCCCGAAGTTGTGAGAGCTGAAGTTAAAAAAGTATTAGCCCAGTTTAAGGGCGACACAGGTCATATTTTTAACCTAGGTCACGGCATCACTCCTGATGTTAATCCTGAAAATATGAAAGTGCTAGTAGACAGTGTTCACGAATTTAGCGCCAAGTAACCATGTCAAGATTAACCCAAGTATTTTCTAATTTACCCAAAGCTCAAAAGGCGTTTATTCCGTTCATTACGGCAGGCGATAGTGGCTTAGATAATACCTATGATTTGATGCAAACATTAGTCGATAACGGTGCTGATGTGATTGAGCTTGGCGTACCGTTTTCAGACCCGATGGCTGATGGTCCTGTGATCGCTAAATCGCATGAACGTGCTGTGGCTGATGGCGTGAGCTTGCATGATGTGCTTGATTTGGTAAAGAAATTTAGACAAAACAATGACACCACTGCTATTGTTTTGATGGGCTACCTAAACCCCATTGAGGTATTCGGCTATCAAGCCTTTGCTGATGCGGCGAGTGAAAGTGGCGTTGATGGTGTCTTGGTAGTCGATATGCCACCAGAAGAAGCACATGATTTAAAACAGTGTTTAGATGGTGTTGATATTGACTTTATTTTCCTTGTAGCACCAACAACAACCAACGATCGTTTGGCATCTTTAGCTAACATTGCCTCGGGTTTTGTGTATTTTGTATCGCTTAAAGGCGTGACTGGCGCCGGCCATTTAGATATTGATTCGGTGAATGCTAACCTGGCTAGAATTCGTCAATATATTGATTTGCCTGTGGGTGTAGGCTTTGGCATTAAAGATGCAGCAACAGCTAAAGCGGTTTCAGTTTCAGCTGATGCAGTGATTGTTGGCTCGTCCTTGGTGTCATTTATTGAGCAATACGCCACAGATAGGGATAAAATGTTAGCAAGTGTTGGTGCATTATCAGCTGAAATATCAGCTGCTATTAAATAAAGGATCTATTATGAGTTGGCTAGAAAAAATCTTACCGTCAATTACCAATGTGGTTAAAAAGAATATCCCTGAAGGCTTGTGGAGCAAATGCCCCAAGTGTGAGTCCACTTTATATGAAGAGGAGCTCAAACAGCTAACTTATGTGTGTCCAAATTGTGATCACCATATGCGTATTTCTGCCAGAGTGCGACTTGAAAGCTTCCTAGATGCTGATGGTCAAGAGGAAATTGCTGCTGATTTAGTTGCGGTTGATCCACTCAAGTTCAAAGATCAAAAAAAATACAAAGATCGTTATTTACAAGCGCAAAAAAATACCGGCGAGAAAGATGCATTGGTGGTTAAAAAAGGCACCTTAAATGGCATGCCTATTGTTGTTGCTGCTTTTGAATTTAAATTTATGGGCGGCTCGATGGGCTCTGTGGTCGGTGAAAAATTTGTACGCGCCGCACAAGAAAGTATTCGCACTAATTCGCCACTGATTTGCTTTTCAGCTTCGGGCGGTGCGCGTATGCAAGAAGGTTTATTTTCTTTGATGCAAATGAGCAAAACGGCTTTGATTTTAAAATTACTCAGTGATAAGAAAATTCCATTTTTCTCTATCTTGACTGATCCAACCATGGGCGGTGTGTCTGCCAGTTTTGCGATGTTGGGTGATATCCATATTGCTGAGCCAAATGCGTTGATTGGTTTTGCGGGCCCACGTGTGGTTGAGCAAACGGTACGTGAAACTTTGCCTGAGGGCTTTCAACGTAGTGAGTTCTTGTTAGAAAAAGGCGCCATTGATATGATTGTGCACCGTAAAGACTTGCGTGATAAGGTACACCAGTTGTTGCAAGCACTACATGGCTAAATACAAACTACTCTACAAGCTGACACATGCCAATGGTGCGCTAGCTGATGAAACGCTTGATGTGCCTTTTGAATTTGAGATTGGTGACGGCCAGCTTGATCCTTGCCTAGAGTCTTGCATAGAAGAAGCGAAAGTCGGCAAATTACAAACTTTTCTCTTAAGTTCTAATGAGGCGTTTGGCCCTATTTATGATGAAGCCATACAAGTGATGAATCGTGCAGAATTTCCAGAAGATATGGTTGTTGAAGTGGACGCTGCTGTTGAATTTGAAACCCCTATTGGTGATTCCTATGTTGGCTGTATCGATAAAATCAATGGTGATGACATCACCGTTAATTTCAACCACCCGTTAGCAGGCTGCGATGTGTCGTTTCAAGTAGAGATACTCGAGAAAAACTAATGAAAGTTTTATTGGCCAATCCTAGAGGGTTTTGTGCAGGTGTTGATCGTGCCATTGAAATTGTAGAACGCGCTATTGAGCGACACGGAATTCCTATCTATGTGCGTAATGAAGTGGTACATAACAAATTTGTGGTGGATGACCTCAAGTCAAAAGGCGCTATTTTTGTCAAAGAAATATCCGAAGTGCCTGCAGGCGAAGTGGTAATTTTTAGTGCACACGGGGTTTCTCAGGCAGTACGACAACAAGCGGCAGACATTGGTGCCACAGTTTATGATGCCACTTGCCCACTGGTGACCAAAGTTCACAAAGAAGTGGCGCGTAAACAAAAACAGAATCATAAGGTTATTCTCATTGGTCACGAAGGTCATCCTGAGGTGGAGGGCACTTTAGGTCAGTCAAGCGAAGGTGCCAGTGTTGAGTTGATTGAAACCGTGGCTGATGTCGATAAGCTGGATTTGACCAATGAAAACTTGTCTTATACAACACAAACGACTTTGTCGGTAGATGATACACAGCAGGTTGTTGATGCGCTTAAAGACAAATTTCCTGAAATAAAATCACCGAAAAAAGACGATATTTGTTATGCTACACAAAATCGACAAGATGCGGTTAAAATCTTAATGCAAGATTCTGATGTGCTATTAGTGCTGGGTTCTAGCAATTCTAGCAATTCAAATCGTTTACGAGAAATTGCCGAAAAATTACATAAAAGCGCTTATTTAATTGACGGCGCTGATGAAATACAATCAAGCTGGTTAGAGGGGGCGAGCACCATTGGCGTCACTGCCGGCGCTTCAGCGCCAGAGGTATTAGTACAAGAAGTGATTAACTATTTATATGATTATGGTGCAACCGAAGTTATTGAAGTGAGTGGCACACAGGAAAATGTTCATTTCCCCGTACCAGAAGAATTAAGATAATGTAACAGGCCTTGCCTATGTCGAATTGAAAAATAAGGAGAAAAATATATGTCAAAAACAGCACTGATTTGCGGCTCTTACGCCTTTGATTCAATTATGGTGTTTCAAGATCAATTTAAAAATCACATTTTGCCCGACAAGGTGCATATGTTAAATATTTCATTTTTGGTGCCGACCATGCGTAAAGAGTTTGGCGGTTGTGGTGGTAATATTGCTTATAACCTACACCTATTAGGTGCTAATTCAATTCCGATGGCAACGGTGGGTGAAGATTTCACGCCGTATATGAACTGGATGGAAAAACATCACATGAACACTACGCACATGAAAGTGATTGAAGGTAGCTATACAGGTCAAGCGTTCATCACTACGGATATGGATGACAACCAAATCACCGCATTTCACCCAGGTGCGATGAGCAACTCCCATGAAAATAAAGTCAGCGATGTGAGTGTTGCAGATATTGGTATTGTTTCTCCTGATGGGCGTGATGGTATGATCGAGCACGCTCAGCAATTCTCAGAGGCTGAAATTCCTTTTATTTTTGATCCTGGACAAGGCATGCCCATGTTTTCAGGCGAAGAGCTGACCACTTTTGTTGAGCAAGCCACTTATGTCGCTGTGAATGATTATGAATCACAAATGTTGCAAGACAAAACCGGGTTAGATTTGGCCACGATTGCTTCTATGGTCGATGCTTTGATTGTTACCAAAGGTGGTGAAGGTAGTGAAATTCATACCGGAGGAGAAGTTATTATTATTTCACCCGCTAAAGCGCAGGCAACACAAGACCCGACCGGCTGTGGTGATGCTTATCGTGCAGGTTTGTTATATGGTTTGATGAATGATATGGATTGGAAAACCACAGGTCAATTAGCGGGGCTATTAGGGGCGATCAAAATTGCTCATTTAGGCACGCAAAATCATCAATTTGATTTGACTAAAATTGAGCAGCTGTATCAGCAAAACTATGGCGAGTCTTTGTTCTAAGCTGTCATTATTCAAGACAATAAAAAAGCGCCAATTGGCGCTTTTTTATTAAGAAGTAACTGTGTTTAGTTAACCGCTTCTTTTAAAGCTTTACCGGCTTTAAAGGCAGCTACTTTAGAGGCTTTAATTTGAATAGCTGCACCGGTTTGTGGGTTACGACCTGTGCGCGCTGCACGATCTCTAACAACAAAAGAGCCAAAGCCAGTTAGTTGTACGCCATCACCACTCGCCATTGCGGCTGTAATTGCATCGGTTGTTGCATTAAGTGCACGACCTGCATCTGCTTTAGAGATTCCTGCTTCTGATGCAATTGCATTGATTAATTCTGATTTGTTCATTTTTATGTTTATCCTATTTGTTGAATGAAAATCTTGGGAACGAGCTACTCATTTTCCTTAAGGAGAGAGACAAGTGTTTTTTCTAATCCCCAAGATTTTCGTAATTATAACACGTGTTTTATCGATATATATATATAGCTTTTACTAATAAGGATCTTGAGATGGTGGCTTACTTTTCTGAGGAGAGCAGTAATGTGTTAATTTTCCACCCCAAGATTGAGATAAATTATAACCTATTTTTTGAAAATATATATTATATTAGAATATATAAATATAATATATTGATGTATAATAATCGAAGTTCATTATTAGCTATATTTTAGGTTGAGGTATATTTATGCAAGCATTGGAAAGATTATTTAAGTTAAGAGAGGCCTTGTACGAGCAAGAGTCTGCACTTGGTATTCAGGATTATTCTGAGATCGAACGTAGTGTTTTAGAATTTGTTAGCAATCAAAAACAAACCACAATTTCTAATATTTTAAAACACCCTTATTTTTCAAAAATTTCACTGTCAACCATTAATCGTGTCGTCGCAAAGTTACTGTCAGTCGGTGCAATTAAATCCACACAAGCAACAGAGGATAAACGCAAGATGTATCTGTCTTTTTGTTTGGATAATTAAGAGCAAGATGCGTGACACATTAGCTAATGAATAACTGAGTAAAACTATAGGTTATAATACAACCTACTTAATTTAATATCTTGAGGGGATGAACAAAAATGAAAGCTTTAGAAAAATTATTTGAATTAAGAAGATCGCTTGATACTTATGAGCGTGACATGGGTTTTGACCAGCTATCAGAAGTGGAAAAGTCAGTGCTTGAATTTATTATGTACACCAAAGGTGCCAATATTACAGCTATCACTAAAGACCAATATTTCGCTAAATATTCACTATCGACCATCAAGCGGGCGGTAGGTGTATTGTTGAGTGAAGAGATTATCTCTGCCACGCAGTCAAATGCAGATAGACGTGCTATGGTTTTGGCTTACAACAGATAAGATAACTTTCAGTTATCTTAATACCGCACCCTGAAGTATCTTTCAGGGAACAATAAACAACACAAGAGCGACGTATGGACAGCTACAAACTTTACATTACTAATAATTTAATCGCATTTTTAGCAATTTTTTTGGCTTCTGTCGCCATGAAATATCTTTCAGGTTTTGATGCTGAAATAGGCTCGTATTTATACTTACCCATCGGCGCTAAGATTTTAGTGTTCTTATTATTTGGACGACAAGTGCTACCCGGTGTCATGGCTAGCTGTATTTTCTGTGGGGTTGTATTGTTCAGCTCTTGGGGTGGTAATTTTGCTTGGGGCACTATTGGGGCTATTATGGGCGCACTAGCACCTGTTATTTCGATAGGGGTTATGCAGTGGCTTAAAGTTGCAAACTTTTCTAATCTTGAAAATATTGATTTTAGACATGTTCTATTTTTAATCTTCTTTACAGCGATTGTTCATGCGCTTTCTCGTTTTGTGATTTATGCTAAGAGTGAAGTTTTTAACATTAGCCCAATAGACTTTTTATCACATTACTTGGTGGGCGATATGATTGGCGGTATTGTGGTAATTTGGACAGTGATAAGGCTACTGCCTTTATTTGTATCAACACCAAAGCTAGACAAGGTTTAGATTTTTTTA
>JAPYQD010000205.1 GCA_029937335.1 Gammaproteobacteria bacterium | reverse complement strand
TTAAGAAAAATTGCTGAAAATGATTATGATAATTTGGGTGACACTTCAACTTTAGCAGAGCCAGAAGTAGTTGAAGACTTAATCGCAAATAGAATGAACTAGTTATTTTTTAGCAGTCTGAAGTTTCTTTAAAACTTTTTTAACCTTGTCTTTTAAACTGACTTCACATTGTTGATGGTAGTTGTCTTGCATTTGAGTATCAAGAGAAACCACTTTGTTAAATACTTTTTTCTCTAAATCTATGGTGTTTTTAATGTTGGCACAGTAGTTGTCAATTTCTTGCGTCGTATAAGAGATTAAAGTTGCCACCCCAATTACTGGCACAATAAGGCCAGTTACTGCAATACCAGTTGATGTCTCTTTTAGCTCATCAATTCGCGCCATGTTTTTAACAACAGTGGCCTTATTTTGAGTTTCAAATATACCTTTAAGGTAGTCTATTTTTTCACCTGAAATTTGTAGCTTTTGCTGTGTATTTTCTAAAGAGCCTTTTAGTACTTTAACTTCACCACGTGCATCGTTTATTTGAGATATTTCACTGTCTAAAACACTAGATTTACTCGTGGCTAAAGTAAGTTTTTGCTGCGCTTCTTGCAAAGCAGAACGAGCAGTAATTAATTGATTATTTAGATCTTCGAGAATAGAAGTGTTAGCCTTGTTCTCAATATTAGGCGTAGATTGTACTGCGCTAATTTTTGAGTTGTACTCAGTGGTAATACTGGTAATTTCATCTTCAAGCTGACTAACTTGGTTATTGTAAAAGAAGAAGCCTGAAATTAAGACAATCGTTAAAGAGATCGCTGCAAAAAGTGATTTGTTTTCCATAATAAATTCTCAAAATAAGGGTTGAATGATAATGGTCTATTATACACTATTTTGAATACTATATAAGAATTTTATTATATTTTAATATATATAATAAAATAACTTATTTCAACCACTTAGCAGCTTGTTTGGCATAGTAAGTTAGAATTCCATCAGCACCAGCGCGCTTAAAAGAAAGCAATGTTTCCAACACAACTGGGCGTTCATTAATCCAACCGTTTTGAGCAGCGGCTTTTAGCATGGCGTATTCACCACTCACATGATAAGCAAACGTTGGCATGCCAAAAGTTTGTTTAATGCGATAGACAATGTCTAAATAAGGCAATCCAGGCTTGATCATTACCATGTCAGCACCTTCGTCAATATCCAAACCAACCTCACGAATAGCTTCGTCTGAATTAGCAGAATCCATTTGATAAGTTTCTTTACTAGAAGTGCCTAAATTAGCGGCAGAGCCGACTGCATCGCGGAACGGCCCATAATAATTTGATGCGTATTTGGCAGAGTAAGCTAAAATATTAGTATGAATAAA
>JAPYQD010000039.1 GCA_029937335.1 Gammaproteobacteria bacterium | reverse complement strand
CATTTAACTCAAAGTGATTTCACCAAATTTTTTGATGATTATTTATATGGCGTGAGCGAGTTACCACTCAAACAAGCATTTGATTACGTGGGCATAAGTTGTGAATTTAGCCATAAGAAAGAAGAGTTGTCTAACTTCGGTATTGGCATTAACAAAGCCCAAGAGTTTGCCTTTATTAGCCATGTATTAGAGGGGTCTTGCGCTCAAACAGCGGGCTTATATGTTGGCGATAAAATCATGAGTATTGACGGTATCAAAGTACAAGCTAAAGACTTAGCAAGCGCGATTGACTCTTACGCCGAAGGCGACGTAATCCAAGTTGGGGCTTTAAGAGACGAGTCGTTAATTGAATTAAGCGTCACAATGACCAACAGTGCACCAACATTTTGCGCTTTGAGTGTCGCTGATAATCTATCTAAAGACACTTTAAAAAGACAAGAGCAATGGTTTTACCACGCATAAAATTACCCAAACTATTACTTAAACCTGTTGGCCGTGCCATTAGTGATTTTGGCATGATTAAAGCGGGTGATAAAATATTGTTAGCGGTTTCTGGTGGCAAAGACTCTTTGAGTTTATTCCACATCTTGCGTCATTTTCAGCGTCATTCCCCAGTTAAGTTTGAATTGGGCGTTGTTACGATTGACCCTCAAGTTGAAGGTTTTGAGCCGCAAGCACTTGAGGCTTTTTTTAAGCAATTTGACACACCGTATTTTTTTGAAGAGTTTCCGATTATGGAGCAAGCCAAAGCAAGTATGAAAGGAGATTCTTATTGTTCATTTTGCTCTCGAATCAAGCGTGGCTTGATGTATCAAGTAGCCAGACGAGAAGGTTATAACGTTTTAGCTTTGGGCCAACATTTAGATGACTTGAGCGAGAGTTTAATGATGTCAATGTGTCATAATGGTAAGATTCAAACCATGAAAGCGCACTATATTAATGACGCCAAAGATTTACGTATTATTCGTCCAATGGTCTATGTGCGTGAGCGCCAATTGGCTGATTTTGCCAAAACGGCTGATTTGCCTGTGATTGCTGATTCATGCCCGGCTTGCTTTAGTATGCCGACTGAGCGAGAATATTTTAAACAATGGTTATTAGAAGAAGAAAAGCGCATTCCCAGTTTGTATAAAAACCTGCTCAGCGCAATGAAACCGATGTTGGATGAAACTAAGGATTTGATCGATGATTAAATTTATTTTAACTTTTTTCTCGATTTTACCGCTTAGGGTTAATCATTTTATTGGCGCTATGATTGGTCGATATTTGTATTTGACAAACAGTGATTCTAAAAAGGTTGTAAGTAAAAACATACAAACTTGTTTTCCTGATTTGAGCGAGACAGAGCAACAAAATCTTGTTAAAAAATCTCTAATTGAAACCGGCAAAGGCTTGAGCGAATCTGGCTTTATTTGGTTTAATAGCTTTAAAAATAATGCCACGTACATTACTAAGACAACAGGTATGGCGCATTTAAAGAGTGACTCACCGGTTATTTTATTGGTACCACATTTTGGCTGTTGGGAGATTACAGGTCGCGTGCTTTCATTAAATACTCCGGTTGTTTTTTTGTACAAACCGCTTAGAAATCCACAACAAGAAGATTGTTTGATTTCTAAAAGACAACAGGGTGATTTGTCGATGGCAACGGCCGATAAAAAAGGTGTTATTAAATTACAGCGTGCCTTATCTAAAGGTGATTTAATTGGTATCTTGCCAGATCAAGATCCTGGGGAAGAGGGCAGTATCTTGGCGCCATTTTTTAATCATGATGCACGCACTATGACACTACTGGCTAAGCTTGTTAGAAAGAATAATGCCAAAGTGTTGTTAACTTGGGCAACTCGATTAGAAAAAGGTAAAGGCTATGAATTAAACTTAGAGCCGGTGAATATTTTGTCAGATTCTGGCGAACTTAAAGATGATGTGGCGTTGATGAATCAGGTGATCGAAAGTTTGGTTAGGACCAAACCTGAACAATATTTATGGAGCTATAAACGTTTTAGATCCGTTATTGATTATTGATTAAAGATGCCTTATTAAGTTTATAAGTGCTCTATGATATAATCTGCCCATGAAATTTATTGAAGACATTCAAAGTGTATTTGATCGCGACCCCGCGGCAAGAAATACTTTTGAGGTAATTACTTGTTATTCGGGCGTGCAGGCGATGCTGTTTTATCGTCTGACGCACCGCCTATGGTTGTTAAAGCTAAAGTGGTTAGCTAGATTTATCTCAATGTTAGCTAGGTGGATTACGGGTATTGAAATCCACCCCGGTGCGGTGATTGGTCGACGCTTCTTTATCGACCATGGTATGGGTGTTGTCATCGGTGAAACGTCGCAAATTGGCGATGATTGTACGCTTTATCATGGGGTTACTTTAGGTGGTACCACTTGGAAAAAAGGCAAGCGCCATCCAACCTTAGGTAATAATGTGGTGATTGGCGCTGGTGCTAAAATTTTGGGCCCTATTACTTTGGGTGATAATGTACGCGTCGGCTCTAATTCAGTGGTGGTCAAATCCGTTGATAACGCTCAAACTGTCGTTGGTGTGCCTGCACGTGTGTTGAAAGATTCTAAAACGCAAACTGATCATTTTGAATCTTATGCAGTGGGTACAGATGTTGATGACCCTACTGTTAAAGCCATTAATTCAATTTTGTCACATATTCACGATATGGACGAACAACTCAATATCGTCTCTAAAAAACTGGATATTAAAGACCAAGATGATATCGATGTTGATAAGCTAGAAATCGAAAGCAAATAAGTCTTTCAAGTTATTTTTTACTACAACTTACATCCTTACAAAAAGCATGGTTTTTTACTTGACTAAAATACTCGGTTAAGTATATAATAATATCCTGTTAAAAAACTAAGGACTAGTATGCAATTAACAACAAAAGGCCGTTATGCTGTAACAGCCATGTTAGATCTAGCATCTAATAGTACTGGAAAGCCTATTACGCTCGATATTATCTCGCAAAGACAAAACATCTCGTTGTCTTATCTTGAACAATTATTCGCCAAACTTAGAAAAGCCGCACTGGTTAAAAGTGTGCGTGGACCTGGCGGCGGTTACCTGTTAGATACAGCAGCTGAAGACATTACTTTGACGCAAATTATTGAAGCGGTTGATGAAAACATTGATCTTCGTCGTTGCAAAGGAATGAGTACTTGTCATAGTGGTAAACAGTGTATTTCTCACCAGCTTTGGTGTGAAGTGAGCGACCAAATTAGAACATTTTTAAGCAGTAAGAATTTACAACAAGTGATCGATGATCACCAATTAAACAAAGGACTATAAAGAATATGTCAGTACCTACTTATATGGATTATTCAGCAACCACACCTGTTGATCAGCGTGTTGCTTCGATGATGATGAAATACTTAACCATGGATGGCGATTTTGGCAACCCAGCTTCGAATTCTCATTATTACGGCTGGCAGGCAGATACCGCAGTGAAAAAAGCCAGAAAGCAAGTGGCTAGCTTGGTGGGTGCAGACCCAAGAGAGATTGTTTGGACTTCAGGTGCCACTGAATCAGACAACTTAGCAATTAAAGGTATTGCCCATTTTTATAAGAAAAAAGGTAACCATATTGTTACCCTTAAAACTGAACATAAAGCCGTATTAGATACATGTCGTCAGCTAGAAAGGGAAGGTTATGAAGTGACTTATTTAGACCCAATGCCGAATGGTTTGTTGGATTTAGAGGTTTTAAAGGCTGCGATTACTGATCAAACATTATTAGTCTCTATCATGCACGTGAATAACGAAATTGGCGTGATTCAAGATATTGAAGCTATTGGTAACATTTGTCGTGAGCGTAAAGTATTTTTCCACGTTGATGCGGCGCAATCTGCCGGTAAGGTGGCGATTGATTTATCAACACTACCGGTTGATCTAATGAGTTTTTCAGCACATAAAATTTACGGCCCTAAAGGCATGGGTGCTTTGTATGTTCGCCGTAAGCCACGTGTTCGTATCGAAGCGCAAATGCATGGCGGTGGTCATGAGCGTGGTATGCGTTCAGGCACCTTAGCTACGCACCAAATTGTTGGCATGGGTGAGGCTTTTGCTATTGCTGAGGCAGAGATGGTGGAAGAAAATGCAAGATTTAAAGTGTTACGTGATCGTTTGTTAGCGGGTTTTGCTGACATGGAAGAGGTGCAAGTCAATGGTGATTTAGAGCAACGTATTCCAGGCAATCTTAACATTAGCTTTAACTATGTAGAGGGTGAGTCATTAATGATGGCAATTAACTCTATTGCGGTGTCTTCTGGCTCTGCTTGTACATCAGCCAGTCTTGAGCCATCGTATGTATTACGCGCTCTAGGTTTGAATGATGAACTAGCACACAGCTCTATTCGTTTTAGTATTGGTCGTTACACGACTGAAGCAGATATTGATAAGGCTATTGTATTGGTACGCGACAAGGTGCAAAAATTACGTGATTTATCGCCATTATGGGATATGTTTAAAGACGGTGTAGACTTGAGTAAAGTTGAGTGGGCTGCACACTAATTACTATACAAAATACAAGGATTATCTAGCCGATAAAGGGTTAGAATGACAACAAGAGATTATTAGGAGAAATAAGATGGCATATGGTGAAAAAGTACTCGATCATTATGAAAATCCACGCAATGTGGGTGTATTAGATAAAGACGCAAAAAACGTAGGTACTGGTATGGTCGGTGCACCGGCTTGTGGTGATGTAATGCGCTTACAAATTCAAATTAATGATGAAGGTGTGATTGAAGATGCAAAATTCAAAACTTATGGTTGTGGTTCGGCTATTGCATCAAGTTCGCTATTAACCGAATGGGTTAAAGGCAAGACACTAGATGAAGCTGCAGAAATTAAAAACACTGACATTGCTGAAGAGTTAGCACTACCTCCAGTTAAGATTCACTGTTCAGTATTAGCTGAAGATGCAATTAAAGCTGCGATTAACGACATTAAGAGCAAAGCCTAAAGGTTGATAAAATGGCAATTACATTAACGAAAGAAGCATCTAAGCGTATGGCGGGATTTTTGTCCAGTCGTGGTTCGGGTGTTGGTATTCGTTTGTCTGTGCAAACCACCGGCTGTTCTGGTTTAGGTTATAACATTGAGTTCGTGGATGCTGTCAATGAAGACGATACCATTTTTAAAGATAATGGTGTTAAGGTAATTGTTGATGCTAAGAGTCTAATTTATATCGATGGCACTGAGATTGATTTTGTTAAAGAAGGTTTAAACGAAGGATTTGAATTTAACAATCCGAATGCCAAGGCCGAATGTGGTTGCGGCGAATCATTCACCGTTTAGCTTCTTTCCACTATGCAAAACTACTTTGAGTTATTCTCTTTAGATGCTGATTTTGCAATAGATTTAACCAGCCTAGAGCAGGCTTATCAGTCACAAATTTCGGTATTTCATCCGGATAATTTTGTCACTAAAAGTGATAAAGAAAAATCTATTGCCCTACAGAACACATCACTTATCAATACGGCGTATGACACGTTAAAATCTCCTTTGTTGCGAGCAACCTACTTGTTAGAGCTACAAGACATTAATGTCTTTGATGAGAAAGACACACAAATGGACATAGACTTTTTAATGAATCAAATCGCCTTAAGAGAGCAATTAGAATCGTTAGAAGTCGATAAAGACGAATTAGTGCTCGATGATTTTATTGAGCAAGTGAGTCAGAAGGTGACACAAAATATAGAACAAATTAGCCAATTATTTGAGCTTGATGATTTTTCTAAAATTAAGAACCTAGTGAGAGAATTAAAGTTTTATACACAGTTGAATATACAAGCCAATCAACTGATGGACGAATGGCTTTAGAATAGAATATGGCATTATTACAAATATCAGAGCCGGGGCAATCAAGCGTACCACACCAGCACAAACTGGCAATCGGTATTGATTTAGGCACGACTAATTCACTAGTGGCTTCAGTCATGAGTGGTGTGAGCACCATTTTAACTGATGAGAATAATGAGGCGATTCTGCCATCGGTTGTTCACTGTGGTAAAGACAACAAACTCACTGTCGGTTGTGATGCTTGTCCGTATGCAAAAACTGACCCTACCAATACCATTGTTTCGGTTAAACGATTTATGGGCTTGGGCTACAAAGAAGTGATTGAGTTTAAGAATTGCCCTTACCAACTGGTTGAAAATGGCAACAATGTTTTGTTTCATACAGCCATGGGTGATTTGAGCGCCGTTGAAATCTCATCAAGTATCTTATCATCACTTAAAGAAAGAGCCGAACAAGCGCTGGGTGGAGATTTGCTTGGCGCTGTGATTACGGTTCCCGCTTATTTTAACGATGCACAGCGTCAAGCCACTAAAGATGCAGCAACCTTAGCTGGTTTAAATACGCTACGTTTATTAAACGAGCCGACTGCAGCAGCTGTTGCCTATGGCTTAGAATCAGGTGAAGCCGGTATTCATGCGATTTATGATTTAGGTGGTGGTACGTTTGATGTTTCTATTTTAAGTTTTCAAAAAGGTGTATTTAAAGTGTTGGCCACTGGCGGAGACTCTGCACTCGGTGGTGATGACTTTGATCAGCTGATTATTGATGATTGCATTGCTACCTTAGATTTAGGTGAGCTAACACCAACGCAGATGCAGAAAATTAAGCAATTTGCACGTACAGCGAAGGAAACCCTAACACAAAGTGATTACGCCGAATTTGACTGCATAGAGGCACCTTATCGTATTACCAAGACTAAGTTCGAGTCTTTATCTAAAGCTTTGATTAAGCGCACCTTGCTATTAACCAAGCGCGCCGTTAGAGATGCCGAAGTGGAAATGGGTGATATTAAAGACGTGATTATGGTTGGTGGTTCGACACGTATGCCATTAGTAAGAGAAATGGTCGGTGATTTATTTAACAAGCCGGTTTTATG
>JAPYQD010000204.1 GCA_029937335.1 Gammaproteobacteria bacterium | reverse complement strand
ACGTCGTATGAATTCAAAATAAGGTTTTAATAGTATTGGCAATAGGGTCGGCATCCCATTCAAGTGCGCCACGATAGGCGTATCGAATGGTGCCATTCTTATCTAATAAAAAATTAGACGGATAAGCGTAGACACCCCAGTTTTTAACGGCCTGCCCATCAAAATCCAGCAGAATTGGCAAATCAAATTTTACTTTTTTCATAAATTCTATAATCTGTTCTTTAGACTCGCCAACATTAATGGTAATAATCTTAAAATTATCTTGGTTAAATTTTTGTTGAAGTCGTACCAAAGAAGGGATCTCTTCAACACATGGCTTGCACCAACTTGCCCAAAAATTAAGCAGGACAACTTGGCCTTTATATAAATCAATATCTAGCATCTGCCCATCGAATGTTTTGAGTTTTAATTGAATATCTTGCTTGCCTGTATAACGCTTCAATATAGGCTCGCTCAATATAACCTTACTTGATTCGAGTACATTATTATTTGATTGAGATAATTTAGGAAAATTAACCGTATTTAATAATTGAACTGCTTGTTGATAAACATCGCTTAAATTGTCTTTTGCTTTAATATCAATTTTAGTTAAATCTTTAACATTGCGCATGTGGAATCCACCATGTACCGCCTTAAGACGATGAATAAATACTGAGCTTCCACCTTTTTCAAGCTGAGTGGCAATCTCTTCACCGCGAAAATATTTGGTACCAAATTGCGGCAACAACAAATATATAGGTAAATTACTGTGTTTTGCAATGTCAACGTATTTGGCAGCCTTGCCAAGATCAGACTTGCCCTTAATTAAATGTGGAGAATGTAGTATGTGGCCTTTTAAAAAGCTTGATCCTGGGTTTTTTAACTGCCATTGATAAGCGACTTTAAGTGCTAATTGAGCACCTCTACCCGAGGTTAAAAAATACAAGTTTTTAAATGATTTGTTATTGGCAAAATTAACCAATTCAAGCAGGTCATCAATATCAAACCGATCAATACTACTACGATATTTTGCAATCATATAACTACTGTGCAAATCAGCCACCCAAACATCATAACCCTCGAAAGCCAACTGTTGCATAGTGGGCACATGACCTATGCCAAAACCTCGTTCAGATGGCAGGTATAAAAACAAAGTATCGCCTTCTGATGCATACGCATCAATATTAATGGCGTTACCAGAATTCAGCTCAATTTCTAACTCTTCACCTGCAACAATAACCGAAGATAAAAGAATGAAGATAAGGCCAAGCCATTTCATAAATCACTGTATAAATCAATAATATAGTAAAGCATCGCGCCCTCAGAGGAACGAGCTGGGCCAACAACTTTGGCTGGATAAAACTTATCATCAGGATTGGCTT
>JAPYQD010000203.1 GCA_029937335.1 Gammaproteobacteria bacterium | reverse complement strand
CTAAAACTTGATCCCAAGTGCCCATGAAATTACCACGGCGATAAAGTGTTTGCTCAGTGGTACACAACTTTTCAGTCAAAATTGCATCATAAGTTTTACCCACACGATCTGGATTATTACTCATCTCACTACTACGCGCTTCAATCACATTCTTATCGTATTTAGTATTACGCATCTTGTCAATAAACGAGACCATAGCCGCATCTGGTTTGATTAAATTAGTCATGATTGGCAACATTTTGTACTCATAACCAGAAACTTTATGATCAACAATATTGAGATCCATCACACCAATATATTTACCCGAACAACCGGCGTTAGTCACCACTGTAACACCGCCAGCATTTTTAACCTCAATAGGCTTAGGCATACCGTCATGCGTATGACCACCAAAAAATGCATCAATACCAACCACTTGTGAAGCCATTTTGATATCAACATCCATACCGTTGTGTGAGATTACAATCACCGCATCAGGCTTTTCATTTTCACGAATATCGGTTACTAATTCTTGCATTTCATCTTCACGCAAACCGAACGACCAATCTGGGAAGAAGTATTTTTGCGGATTGGCATTTGATGTTCTTGGGAAAGCCTGGCCAATCACGGCAATACGGTGTCCACCTACATTTTTAATGACATACGGCTTAAACGGTAATGCTTCATCTTCATCAAACAAGCCGTTACCATCGTATTTTTCCGTCATGGTGAAATAGTCATCACCCATCAACGCGTCTTCCATGATGCGTACGTTTTGACCCAAGAAATCACCTTTAAAGAAGCCAATATTTTTTAAAGTTTCTTCCTCTTTATAGGTAAATTCCCAATGGCCAACCATTACGTCAACACCGAGCATGTTAGTGGCTTCAACCATATCTGCGCCACGCGTCCAAAGTGATGTACCCGAACCCTGCCAAGTATCACCACCATCGAGTGTGAGTGTGTTTTGCACGCCGCCCGCACCTTCTCTCAAAGATTCTAATACGGTTTTGATTTGTCCAAAACCACCGGTCTTGCCATATTTGGCCGCTAAGTCTTCGAAGTTATTATAAGTAAAGGCATGGGCTTCAGGCGAACCTGGCTTAACGCCAATTTGCTTAAGGAGTTTATTACCAACAACATGTGGTAATTGGCCAAAAGTAGAACCAAAGCCTAAGTTAACATTTGGCTCACGAAAATGGTTAGGTAATAAGTTACCATGTGTATCGGTGATATGCAAAATACGAGCATTACCCGTTTTCGGCACTTCGTACTTATTTTCCTGACCAAACAAGCTGGTTTTACTAGCGTGTCCTGTGCCAATTAAACCGGCCGCTGAACCAGCGCCTAAAACCTTAATAAACTCTCTACGTGTTAAAGCCATGATAT
>JAPYQD010000038.1 GCA_029937335.1 Gammaproteobacteria bacterium | reverse complement strand
GAATATAATGATATACTAATAATTAAGCGTTCATTATGAGCAATATCAAAAAAAAAACCAACCCTTATTTAATCCAATTCATCCATCGCTTGGTTGGCAAGATCATCGGCCATTTCATTGCCTTCGTCGCCACTATGACCTTTAACCCAATGCCAGTGTACATTGTGCTTTTCATTTGCCTTGTCAAGCTGTTGCCATAGATCAACATTTTTCACTGGTTTTTTATTGGCAGTCCTCCAAGCTCTTAACTTCCAGCCTTTGATCCACTCGTTTATGCCACTCATGACATATTTAGAATCGGTATATAAATCGATATCAATCGTACTTGACTTGATGGCTTCTAACGCTTTGATGGCCGCCGTTAATTCCATACGATTATTGGTGGTGTCTTTTGCACTACCTTTGAGTTTTTTATCGTGATCACCATATCGAAGCCAAACACCCCAACCGCCAATACCCGGATTACCTCGACAACCGCCGTCAGTATAAATAATTATTTTATTCATCGATATTCGTTTGTAGCCAATATTCTAACAATGCTAAATGCCAAAGACGCGAGCCATTCAGTGCGGTCATATAGTGCTCTGGTTGGTTAATCACTTTTTGTACAAAATCTTGATTATAAACACCTCTATTAATGCACTGAGTTGAATTGAGAATGTCAGCCATAAAGTCTAAAAACTCACCACGTACATATTTAAGTGCCGGCATAGGGAAATAACCCTTTTTGCGATCAATCACGCTATCGGGCAATAAACCACGGGAAATTTGTTTAAGTGGATGTTTACCCTCTTCACTCATCTTTAAACTCGGTGAAATGCTCAGTGCATGCTCCACCAATTGATAATCCATAAAGGGTACGCGGGCTTCTAAGCCCCAAGCCATGGTCATGTTATCGACGCGTTTAACCGGGTCGTCTACCACTAAGCGGGTAATATCAGTACGAAAAACTTTATCCATAAACTCATCAGCATTGGCTTTGGCAAACTCTTTATTCAACCAAACTTCAGTATGGTTGCCAGAGTGATATTGTTGATTAACAGTTTGTAAATACTCTTCATAAGGTCGATCCACATAATGTTTGGTAAAGCGTTCTACCTCGGTGCCTGATTCGGCTTGCATGCGTGGATACCAAAAATACCCCGCAAAGGCTTCGTCAGCGCCTTGCCCTGAAAGTACCACTTTGATCTGTTTGGATACTTGCTCTGAGAGTAAGTAAAAAGCCACCGCATCTTGACCCACCATTGGCTCTGCCATATTAGCCACCGCTTCACCCAAACGTGGCAATACTTGCGAATTACTCACCACGTATTTTTCATGTGTGGTGTTAAATTGCTTAACAATTTGATCAGAATATTCAAACTCAGAACCCGCTTCATCATCAATATCCTCAAAACCGATTGAGAAAGTGCGAATGTCTTGATGCCCCGCTTCATGCAGCAAGCCCACCAATAGTGAAGAATCTAAACCCCCTGATAGCAACACGCCAATGGGTACATCAGCAGCATTCATTCTTTTAAGCACGGCCTGGGTTAGTAATTCATGCGTGCGTTCAATATGCTCATCATCACTGAACTCAGATCTTTGCGCTCTAGGCTGCCAATAAATTTTTTCTACCACTTTGCCTTTAGCATCAATCGTCAAGGTGGTGGCTGGTTTGATTTTATTCACCCCGTTTAAAATGGTATTAGGCGCAGGTACCACACCATGTAAAGACAGCTGCTGCTGTAGTGCGACCGAATTAATACCCGTATCAGCACCAACAGCCACCAAGGCTTGAGTGTTAGAAGCAAAGCTAAAGGCTTGGTCAGTCAAACTAAAATACAAGGGCTTAATCCCCATACGGTCGCGTGCAACAAATAGCTGATTGGTTTTTTGATTCCAAATACAAAAAGCAAACATACCGTCTAAATGAGTGACGCAATCCTCACCCCAAAAATGGTAGGCTTTAATAATGACTTCGGTATCTGAATGTGAGAAGAATGTATAGCCTTGTTTGATTAAATCTTGACGTAAAGATTGGTAATTGTAAATCGTACCATTAAAAACCAATACCAGATCTAACACCTTATCCACCATGGGTTGCGATGCGTAGTTTGATAAGTCAATAATACTAAGACGTTGATGACCAAAACCAATTTTATCTTCTGACCACTGCCCAGAAGCATCCGGACCACGCCTAGCGATCTTGGACATCATCGTGCTTAATGTTTCAGACTGAACTGACTTATGATCAAATCTTAGTTGGCCGCAAATACCACACATATCAAACTTAGAGAGAATGTAAAATAAGGCTATTTTATCAAGTAATAATCAGGACTTTAGCGTAATGGCACAAACACTCTACGATAAATTAATGGCGGCACACGTAGTGCGTGAAGAGGCAACCACAGCGCTTATCTATATTGATCGACAGCTGATTCATGAAGTTACTTCGCCTCAAGCCTTTGAAGGCTTGGAAATGGCTGGCAGAAAGCCTTGGCGTCTTGATGCTAATTTGGCTGTGCCGGATCATAACGTACCCACTACAGAGCGCTCAAGTGGTGTTGCCGGCATTGAAGATCCAATTTCAAAACTACAAATCGAAACCTTGGATAAAAATTGCGAAATATTCGGTATTAATGAAATTACCATGAACGACGTGCGCCAAGGCATTGTGCATGTGGTCGGCCCTGAGCAAGGCGCCACCCTGCCAGGTATGAGTATTGTCTGTGGCGACTCACATACTTCTACTCATGGCGCGCTCGGCGCATTGGCTTTTGGTATTGGCACTTCTGAAGTTGAGCATGTACTCGCCACCGGTTGCTTGTGGCAATCTAAATCTAAGAATTTAAAAATCGAAGTGAGTGGTGAATTAAATGAGTTTGTTAGCGCCAAAGATGTGGCACTCTATATTATTGGCCAAATCGGCACAGCAGGTGGTACCGGTTATGCTATTGAGTTTGCCGGTACAACCATTCAAGATTTAAGTGTTGAGGGGCGTATGACACTTTGCAATATGGCCATTGAAGCCGGCGCACGCGTGGGCATGGTAGCTGTTGATGATAAAACCATTGAATACGTTAAAGGTCGCCCAATGGCACCAACAGGCGATGAGTGGGATAAAGCTGTCGAATATTGGCATACCTTACATTCTGACGAAGACGCTCATTTTGATCAGATTGTTCGTATTAACGCTAAAGATATCAAACCCCAAGTTACTTGGGGCACCTCGCCAGAAATGGTCATTGGGGTGGATGGTATTGTGCCTGATCCAGATAAAGAAACCGACCCAGTTAAAGCGGAAGGCATTCGTAATGCGTTAAGCTATATCCATCTAAAGGCCAATACACCAATCAACACAGTGAACATTGATAAAGTCTTTATTGGCTCTTGCACCAATTCTCGACTTGAAGATTTACGTGTGGCGGCTGCGGTCACAAAAGGCAAACACATTGCTGATAATATCAAACTGGCTTTAGTGGTGCCCGGCTCAGGCTTGATTAAAAAACAAGCAGAAGCCGAAGGTTTAGACAAGATATTTACCGATGCAGGGTTCGAATGGCGTGAAGCTGGATGCTCTATGTGTTTGGCCATGAATGCTGATAAATTAGAGCCTGGGGAGCGTTGTGCATCGACTTCTAATCGTAATTTTGAAGGTCGCCAAGGTCAAGGTTCATTCACGCATTTGGTTAGTCCTGCGATAGCAGCGGCCAGTGCGATTGCCGGTCACTTTTCGGAGGTTGAATAATGCAAGCTTTTAAAACATTAACATCTATCACCGCACCACTTGATCGCGCCAATATCGATACCGATGCCATCATCCCTAAACAGTTTTTAAAATCGATTAAACGCTCTGGCTTTGGCCCTAACTTATTTGATGAATGGCGTTATCTTGACCATGGCGAAGTCGGTATGGACAACACCAAGCGCCCACTGAATAAAGATTTTGTGCTTAATCAACCAGAATACCAAGGCGCAAAAATACTACTTACGCGTGAGAACTTTGGTTGTGGATCCTCTCGTGAGCACGCACCTTGGGCGTTAGAAGATTATGGCTTTAAAGCGATTATTGCACCAAGTTTTGCCGATATTTTTTATAACAACTGTTTTAAAAATGGCCTTTTGCCGATCGTGCAAGACAATAATGTTATGGATGAATTATTTGGTTTTAAGGGTGAAATCACCATTGACCTTGAATCACAAAACATCAATGCCAATGGTAAAAAATATACTTTTGAAGTAGATGCTGAGCGCAAAAGACGTCTGCTTAATGGTTTGGACGATATTAGCCTCACACTGCAATATGAAGATGAGATAAAATCATTCGAAACCACTTACTTTAAAAAATATTCTTGGCTAAACTAATTTTAGACCCGCATCGGGTGTGGGTCTAAAAAAGATAAAAAATATGATTGGACGACTCAGCGGAAAAATTCTAGAAAAAAACCCACCTGAAATCTTGTTAGAAGTGGGTGGTATTGGCTATGAAATCTTGTGTCCGATGTCGACTTTCTACGAAATGGGTGCTGACACAAACTTGATGTTACATACGCATCTTCAAGTTAAAGAAGATGCGCACACTTTATATGGCTTTATTTCTAAAGACGAAAAAACCTTATTTAGAGAATTAATCCGCGTTAATGGTATTGGCCCTAAAGTAGCGCTTGCCATTCTTTCACATTTAAACATCGCCTCGTTGATGAATGCAGTTGCCATGGAAGATGATGTACTACTAGCAAAGACCCCAGGCATTGGTAAAAAAACAGCCCAAAAACTCATTGTCGAGCTTAAAGATCGATTAGAAAAAATAGAACTCAGCAATACAAAATATCAAAAAATTACAGCAAGCAATACTAATCCAAATACTCAAAAAGCGGCTCAAGCGTTACAAGCGCTAGGCTTTAAAGTGAAAGAAGCTGATAGAATGCTAAACGCTATTAATGATGACACACTAACAACCGAAGAATTAATTCGTCTAGCCTTACAAAACAAGTAAGCCCTCACAAAATTTAAGCTTGCTATAATCAAGCTATGTTTAGAATATTCATGGCTTTGATTTTTCTACCCATCTTGGCATGGGCACATCCTGCAATGGAATTAGAACAGGCCTACCTCGATAAAGGTAAAGACTACACGCCCAGAACCCAGCATCTTGACAAACAAGGTCGGGCTAAATTCGTCAATCATTTAATCTTAGAATCTTCACCTTACTTATTACAGCATGCGCATAACCCAGTCAATTGGTATGGGTTTTCAGATGAGGCCTTTGATAAAGCTAAGGCAGAAAATAAGCCAATTTTTATTTCCATTGGTTATGCCACTTGCCATTGGTGTCACGTCATGGAAGAAGAGAGCTTTGATGACGTCGAAGTAGCAAAATTCCTCAATAAACATTTTATTTCCATTAAGGTGGATCGTGAAATACGCCCTGATGTGGATGCAACTTATATGAACGTGTCTCAATTGATTAACGGCTCAGGTGGTTGGCCACTTAATGCGGTGATATTGCCAGATGGTAAGGCATTTTTTGCAGGTACTTATTTTCCTAAACCTCAATTATTAGACATACTTTCACAAATACAAAAGCTTTGGAAAAATGAAAAAGATAGCGTTATCAATCAAGCCAATCAGATTGATAATATCTTAAATAAAGTCGAGACTAAAACGCAGGGTGATATTGATAAATCTATTATCCCTAAAGCGATTCAAGCCTTACTAAGCAACTTCGATGAAATGGAAGGTGGTTTTGGAGAAGCGCCAAAATTCCCACATGAGTCTATGTTGTTGTTACTGATAGACGAGCAAAAACGCAACCCAAATGATGAACAACTCAACGCCATCACTACCACACTTGACATTATGGCTAGTGGTGGTTTCTACGATGCAGTAGGCGGTGGTTTTCATCGTTACTCTACAGACAACACTTGGCTAATACCACATTTTGAAAAAATGCTTTATAACCAAGCACAACTATCATTAGTCTATACCCGTGCTTACCAACTCACACGTAAGCCACTTTACAGGCGTATTGCACAACAAACATTGGATTATGTCTTAAAAGAAATGCAAGATAAAAATGGTGGTTTTTTCTCAGCTACTGATGCGGACTCTGAGGGTGAAGAAGGTACTTTCTTTGTTTGGTCAATAAACGAGATAAAAAGGGCTCTGAATAATGATGAATTTAAGCGCTTTAATCGGTGGTTTGACTTATCATCACACACTGATTTTGAAGGTGATCATGTTATTCGTTTTAAGGATATTAATGACGCTAATGTAGATGACTATAAGAAAATTGATGGGTTGCTTGCTAAATTATATAACGTCAGAATCAAAAGAGAACCGCCACTCACCGACAATAAAGTGTTACTTTCTTGGAATGCACTGATGGTTCCTAGCTTAATTGAAGCAGGAAAGGTTTTTAATGAAGAAAAATACACAACTGCGGGTTTAGCCTTAGCAGACCGCTTAGAATCATTCAATAAAAACGCTCAACTTTATCGAGTATCGATTAACAATAAGATTGAGACAAACGCGCTATTCGAAGACTACGCTTATTTGGCTAATGCTTATCTGTCCGTATTCGATCAAACAAATGAAAAAATTTGGTTAAACAGAGCGATCCAATTGGTTGATACCATGAACGAGAAATTTTGGGATAAAGAGCAGTTTGGTTACAACATGACCAACGATAACAAATACTTAAATACTCGCTACAAAGAATCTTATGATGGCGCTATTCCATCTGCTAACGGCATAGCATACCAAGTATTGGTTAAACTAAATAACAGAACAACCGAGCCATCATTCATTCAACAAGCTGAACAATTATTGAGTGCTTTTTCAGCTGATATTAACCAAGATCCTTATTCTTATAGCTCGTTTATTTTAGGTTTTAATAATGCTATTTTTACTGAGGCAGCTAATGTTCAATATGCTTATCAAGGTCGTATTCGTGTGCACACACAAACACTCGATAATGATGAATTACTCGTCAACCTGAGTCTTAATCCACTTTGGCATATCAA
>JAPYQD010000202.1 GCA_029937335.1 Gammaproteobacteria bacterium | reverse complement strand
CTGCTTGGAGCATTTCACGCTCGGGTGCAAACCAAAAACCGTTATAAATCATCTCAGCGTATTTTGGCATAAGCTCATCTTTAAGATGTGCTGCTGCACGATCAAGCGTGAGGCTTTCCATCGCGCGATGAGCTTTAAGCATGACAGTACCAGCAGGTGTTTCATAACAACCACGTGATTTCATGCCGACAAAACGGTTTTCAACAATATCATCACGACCAATGCCGTGTGCACCCGCACGTTGGTTCAATACTTCCATCACGGTTGCAGGACTCATTACTTCACCATCAATGGCAGTAATATCGCCTTTAGTATAAGTAATCTCAATAGTTTCGGCTTTATCAGGTGCATTCTCAGGCGACACTGTCCAGCGCCACATGTCGTCTTCAGGCTCTGCCCATGGGTCTTCCAAGATGTCACCTTCATAAGAAATGTGCAATAAATTCGCATCCATTGAATAGGGGGATTTTTTGTTTTGTTTTTGGTAATCAATCTCAATACCATGACTTTCTGCATAAGCCATTAGACTTTCACGAGAAGATAACTCCCACTCACGCCATGGGGCAATCACTTGGATGTCAGCATCGAGTGCATAAGCATTAAGCTCAAAGCGTACTTGATCGTTACCTTTGCCAGTGGCACCATGTGAGATGGCATCTGCACCTACTTCATGGGCAATTTCCACCAAACGTTTAGAGATTAAAGGCCGAGCAATAGAGGTGCCTAATAAGTATTCACCTTCATAAATTGCATTGGCACGGAACATTGGAAAGACAAAATCACGTGCAAATTCTTCGCGTAAATCCTCAATAAAGATTTGCTCAACACCAGCCGCTTTCGCTTTAGCACGTGCCGGCTCTACCTCTTCGCCTTGGCCAATATCAGCGGTGAAGGTAATCACTTCACACTGATACGTGTCTTGTAACCATTTGACAATAATGCTGGTGTCTAATCCACCCGAATAAGCAAGTACTACTTTTTTTATATTTGTATTATTCATTTTTTGTTTTTTTATATTCAAATGTTTTTGTTAGCAGTATTTCATTTTTTTGATTAACCACTTCTACTTTCCATTGCCCTGTCCATGTGTGCCAAATATTCTTACTTGACCAAACACGCCATCTATCACCTTTAATACTAAAACTGATTTCAGCCTTAACTTTATTCTTATAAATCCAGCGGTGAGTAATCTTATCACCTATTAAATGCCGAATATTAGTAAAGAAATAGATTTTACCTAAAGAATCATCAACTTCTGTCACTATCTCAATGGGCGCCCTATCTTCCACCGATTTGGCAAATACAGCTTGTGAGATATTTTCATGGGGCCACTGTGCAAAAACTTTCGTGGTTAGTAGTAACAGTAATAATGCTATATTTT
>JAPYQD010000037.1:5443-7238 GCA_029937335.1 Gammaproteobacteria bacterium | reverse complement strand
CATTCATCTGCAATCACTGTTGTCATTACTTTGGAAGCGCCAACAAAAGCATCTACTGGGCAAGCTTGAATACACAAGGTGCAACCAATACATACTTCTTCATCAACATACACCACATGGTCAGGTTGAGTTTCTCCATGATCTTCATTGAGTGTTAGTGTCTCAACGTCTAGCAACGCTGCCAATGCATCAACCCCTTCTTGGCCACCAGGTGGACATTGGTTAATTGGCGCTTCGCCATTCGCAATGGCAGTCGCATAAGGTCGACAACCTGGATAGTCACACTGTCCACATTGGGTTTGCGGCAAAATTGCATCGATTTGATCGACCAAAGGATTACCTTCAACTTTAAATTTAATCGCAGCAAAGCCTAAGACCAAACCGAGTCCAAGTGCTAAAGCGGAAAAAATAAAAACAGAATCAAACATCAAGCTAATCCAATAAAACCCATAAATGCCATCGACATTAGCCCAGCAGTAATCAATGCGATTGGTGTGCCTTGAAACACCACAGGCACATTGGCACTATCAATACGCTCACGAATGGTTGAAAACACGACCAATACAAATGAAAAACCAATAGCCGCACCAAAACCATACACACCTGAAGCCAAGAACCCGTGATCTTGCCCAACATTTAATAATGCCACACCCAGTACGGCGCAGTTAGTGGTAATCAGCGGCAAAAACACACCCAAAGATTGATGCAAAACTGGTGAGGTTTTATTCACCACTAATTCAGTAAAGCCAACTACGCCCGCAATGGTCACAATAAAGGCAATAGTACGTAGGTATTCCAGCTCAAACGGAATAAGAATATAGGCATTAATCAAATAACTTGTTAGGCTTGCCAATGTGAGTACGAATGTCGTGGCAAACCCCATTCCAATAGCAGTTTCTACTTTTTTCGATACACCCATAAATGGGCATAAACCTAAGAATTTTACCAAGACGAAATTGTTGACCAAAATCGTACTCACCAAAATTAAAACATATTCATTCATGTTGCTGATTTTAACTCAAAAATAGCTTGAATAACCCAAATGAACTGATGACAAATAAAGCACCGCCAACCCAACGTTTAAAGGCTTCATCATTTTGAGTGATGCTTTGATGCGCTTTGATACCGAGCACATGCCCAATCGCTGCTACAGGAATAAGCGAAAGTGAAAATTCCCAATCAATATCAACATCCATGATCACAAAAGTAATCATCTTAATACTGACTAGAATAAACCACAGCACAAACAATGTATTGCGCAAATATTCTTTGGCAATATGGCGCATATATACGGCCACAATCAGTGGTGCACCGGTGAGTGATGTGCCCGCCACATAACCACCCAAAATAAGTAATAATTTATCTACCCACAGGCTATGTGAAGTGATTTTGGCATTAAAGATCCAAGTAACGGCGTAAAAAATAGTGATGGAATAAATAAATACCACAATCACATTATCAGGAAGTCTTATCAGTCCAGCTACACCAACTAAGGTTGGTGGAATAATCCACAATAATGAGCGCTTAAGATAAGCCCAATCTACTTTTTTTAAAGATTTAACTAAAGTCAGTGACGAAAAAAACAATAAATGAATACCGATAATTGGCAGCCAATAAACGGGCGTTGCACCCACTAGTAACATCAAAGGCAATCCTAATGCCGCACCACCAAAACCTAAACCTGTACGAACAAACCCTGCCCAAAGAAAAATTAAACCGACTAAAATCAGCTCGGTATTGTCAAAAGTCATTAGCGAAGTACGTCGGCCAGTTGTTTTGCGCTTTGTTGTACTAA
>JAPYQD010000037.1:0-5343 GCA_029937335.1 Gammaproteobacteria bacterium | reverse complement strand
CTTAGCAATCACTTCTAATACTTGAAGTGCTGCAATCATTGCGTCACCAGAAGTGGCCTTATCCAAGCAAATAATATGACCTGAGCCTTCACCACCTAAAATAGCATTATTGATTTGCATCTGCTCCATGACAAAGCGATCGCCCACGTCAGCTTCAATAAAATTAATTTCTAGATCTCTTAATGCATGTCGCATGCCCAAATTACTCATCTTTGTGCCCACAACAGTATTACTCAGTAAATGATTTTGACTATGCCAAGACTTAGCCAAGATAAACACCAGCT
The DNA here is from genome assembly GCA_029937335.1 of Gammaproteobacteria bacterium. Taxonomy (GTDB): domain Bacteria; phylum Pseudomonadota; class Gammaproteobacteria; order PS1; family Pseudothioglobaceae; genus Thioglobus_C. The sequence continues at coordinate 5,059 of JAPYQD010000037.1, read as the reverse complement.
CATCGCCATCTACCAATTCACCGTTTGCATCAATCATAATTAATCGATCGCCGTCGCCGTCAAAAGCAATACCTAGGTTAGCTTTTTGTGCCAATACAACATCGCGTAAATGCGCTGTATCAGTCGCCCCACACTTAAGATTAATATTAAAACCATCCGGTTGATTGTTAATTATCGTAATACTAGCACCTAAACCTGAGAAGACATCCTCAGCAAGGTGATAAGTTGCACCATGTGCACAATCAATCACAATATCCAAGCCGCCTAAATTAACGGAATAATCAAAACTTTCTTTACAGAATTTCACATATTGGCTGATCGGATGTTCGCAGCGTGTTGCTTTTCCAAGGCTTGAACTATCAACACTCACCATCGGCTGTGCTATCTTTTCTTCAATTTCTTTTTGGTCTGCATCGCTAAGCTTAAAACCTTCTGGAGAGAAAAACTTCACTCCATTATCTTCAAAAGAGTTATGTGAAGCACTAATGACAACGCCGGCATTTGCATTATATTTTTTTGTTAAATACGCAATGCCTGGTGTTGGCATCGGACCAAGCAAACCCACGTCAACACCTGCAGATAAAAACCCAGCCTCTAAAGCAGATTCAAATATATAGCCCGACACCCTAGTGTCTTTGCCAATAACAACACTGGACTTGCCCTTTTTAGCCAAAACTGAGCCAACTGCCCAACCGAGTTTTAAGAAAAAATCAGCTGTAATCGGTGCAACACCTACTTTGCCGCGTATACCATCGGTACCAAAATAACTACTCAACTCACACCCCCTAAAATCGTCAATGCATCTTTGGTTTCTAGCACATCATGCACACGCACAATATCTGCACCATTTTGCACTGCTATTATAGCCCCTGTTACACTGCCAACAACTCTTCCATCAACATTTCTATCATCCAAAAGTGTGCCAATCATCGACTTGCGAGATAGGCCTGCCAATAGTGGCAATCCAAAGCTTTTAAACTCATTAAAACGTTTTAAAATTTCTAGATTATGATCTAGTGTCTTACCAAATCCAAAACCAGGATCTAAAATAATTTTATCCTTGGCAATACCAGCCTCAATACACGCTTCAATCCTCTGACTAAAAAAATCTTTAATATCATCGACTACATCATTATAAGTCGGGTTCTTCTGCATAGTTCTAGGACTGCCTTGCATGTGCATCAAACATACATCAACGCTCAACATGGCTGCAGTTTCCAACGCACCATCAGCACTTAAAGCACACACGTCATTAATCATATTGGCACCAGCCTCAACGGCTAATTTCATCACTTCTGGTTTTGAGGTATCTATTGAAATAGGGGTATCAGTTGAATACTGCAGTGCTTCAATGACAGGAATCACGCGCCTTATTTCGTCAACTATTGAAACCGATTGTGCGCCTGGACGAGTGGATTCACCGCCAACATCAATAATGTCTGCACCCTGGCTAATCATGCGTTTGGCACTTTCGATAGCTTTATCAGTATCAAAGTACTGACCACCATCTGAAAACGAATCAGGGGTGATATTCAACACACCCATGATCAAAGGTTTTGATGTTTGTATAGTCATACTGACTACAGCTTGGTATTAAGCTACTTGCGGATTGTCATCTACTGGCTTATCGTCTGAATCGATATTTTCATCAGCCTCAATGCCGGAACCTAGATCAGTAGAAACCACATCAGAATCAATAATCACTGCAGCTTCTCGAATAGGTTTCCGATCCATTAAATCATCGATTTGCTCTTTATCAATGGTTTCAAATTCCATTAAAGCCTTAGTCATCTCAATCAAAATATCTTTATTTTCTTCTAAGATTTTTTGTGCTACTTTGTAATTGACGTCAATAATATTTCGAATTTCAGAATCAATCACTTTGAATGTATCTTCCGAAATATGCTTGTGTTTCGTTACCTGACGACCTAAAAACACTTCCCCTTCATCTTCGCCATAAGCTAACGGACCTAGTGTATCTGACATTCCCCAATGTTTAACCATTTTATGAGCAATTTCTGTTGCACGCTCAATATCATTACTCGCACCTGTGGTGACAGCATCCGCACCATATATAAGCTCTTCTGCAATACGTCCACCAAATAATGATGCTATCTGAGAATTTAACTTACGTCTAGAAATACTGTAGCTGTCCTTCTCTGGCAAGAACATAGTCACGCCTAATGCTCTACCCCTAGGAATAATACTTACTTTGTAGACTGGATCGTGTTCAGGCACAAGTCGCCCAACAATTGCGTGGCCTGCCTCATGGTAAGCAGTCATTTCTTTTTCCGCTTCATCCATAGCCAAAGATTTACGTTCAGCACCCATCATAATTTTATCTTTGGCCCTTTCAAATTCCTGCATACCTACCAACTCTATATCTTTTCCAGCAGCTAGCAGAGCAGCTTCATTACATAGATTGGCTAAGTCAGCCCCTGAAAAACCTGGGGTACCTTTGGCGATACTGATTGACTGAACATTTTTAGCAATAGGTAATTTACGCATATGAATTTTTAAAATTGCATCACGGCCATTAATATCTGGCAAACCAACTGTAACTTGACGATCAAAACGACCTGGTCTGAGTAATGCCGGGTCTAATACATCTGGTCGGTTGGTTGCTGCAATTACAATTACACCTTCGTTGCCTTCAAAACCATCCATTTCAACCAACATTTGGTTCAGCGTTTGCTCACGTTCATCGTGTCCGCCACCCATGCCAGCACCACGTTGACGGCCCACAGCATCAATTTCATCAATAAAAATAATACAAGGCGCATTTTTCTTAGCTTGTTCGAACATGTCGCGTACGCGTGATGCACCCACACCAACAAACATTTCAACAAAATCAGAGCCAGAAATAAAGAAGAATGGCACGTCTGCTTCACCTGCAATGGCTTTAGCCAATAGGGTTTTACCCGTACCTGGAGGACCTACCAATAAAACACCCTTAGGAATCTTTCCGCCCACTTTGGTAAATTTGCCAGGATTAGACAAGAAGTCCACCAACTCCGCTACATCTTCCTTAGCTTCATCAACACCTGCAACATCATCGAAGGTTGTATTAGACTCATCTTTAGGTATAAGTCTGGCTTTAGACTTACCAAAACTCATTGGGTTTTTACCACCCATTGAACCGCCAGCGCCTTTCATGGTGTAGAGAATCACACCAATTAATAATAAAATCGGCGCTAAAGATATAATTAACTGCTTAAAGAATCCGTCTTTTTCTGGTGGCTTGGCCTCAACTGAAACACCATTATCCAGCAAATCACCCATTAGGCCTAGATCACCAGGACTGTAGGTTGAAAACTGCTCGCCGCCTGCACCAACACCTTTAATGTTACTTCCTGAAATGGTTACGCCAGAAACATCACCCTGCTTTACGCTTTGAATAAACTGAGAATAATTGATCTCATTCTTTTGCTCGCTCTCCTGAAATTGGCTAAAAATTGAGGTTAGGACACTGCCCAAAACCAACCAAAGTAATAAATTTTTAAACATAATAAAAAGTCAATAAAAAGAAGAATACAAATATACCCTATTGCGCTCTTATATAGGGCTTGATAGCGATTTTTCAAGGTTTAACAACAAATAAATTCAAATTCTGTCATAATTCTTAACTTAATACGAAACGCCTGCGAAATTATGTCAAAGATTAATTTATTATCCATTATTCTTATTACCAGTTTATTAAGTGCTTGTGGTTTTCACACGCCTTATAAAAACACGCCACTTAACGCCTCAATTACCTCTACTGACAACAACGCCTTTACGCTTGAATTAAGAAAACGTTTTAACTCTGAAGCCACTCAATCTTTAGCTATTCAAGTCGGTGATGAAGTTCAAAAGAAGCAAACATCTTCATACAACTCTAGCGGCAAAACTAGCAGCTACACATTAAGTTTAAGCGTGCCTGTTAAAGTGTTTAACAACGACAATAAATTACTATTATCTCAAAACCTAACAGCAAGCACACACCTAAGCAAAATGAGTGCAACGCAAGCAGATCGACTACAGATTGCTGAAAGTTATGAACAGCTTCGCAACACCATTATCAAAAAACTGTTGAGAAGATTAAATCGCTTAAATGAAAATTAAGCCAGAACAACTCAACAACACATTAACCAACCAACTTAATTCCCTTTACTTTGTCTTCGGCCCAGAGCTTTTACTAGTCGAACAAAGCTTAGAAGAAATCAGGAAGGCCGCTAAAATTCAAGGTTTTGACGACAAAGTCAGCTTTGAAATCGATGGTAATTTTGATTGGAATCAAATTGTCGCTGAGATGTCAGCCATTTCTTTATTCTCACCAAAACGCATCATCGAGTGTCGACTAAAAACTGGGAAAATCGGTATCAAAGGATCAAAGGCGTTAAGTGAAATTGCCGCATCGATGCCGAATGATATTTTGCTTATTATCTCTACTGGCAAGCTTGACATGGCTCAGCAAAAAAGCAAATGGTTTAAAACACTCGAACAATTTGGTGGTGTCGTTCAACATTGGGAAGTGCAAAGTGACCACTTAGTAGGCTGGATTGCCAATCATATGGTAACTCTGGGTCTAGAATCCAATAGGGAAATAGCACAAGGCATTGCTTTTTGTACCGAAGGTAATTTATTAGCTTCCATGCAGGAAATCCAAAAATTAAAAATGGCTTACCCGAATGGAAAAATTGACACTCAAGAATATCTAGATCAAATCAATCAACAATCCAAATACACTATTTATGGCTTGATTGACGCAGCGCTCCTAGGTGATGGCAACCAAGTGCTTAAGATTTACGAAACACTACTCGATGACACAGCAATGCCGATCCAACTGAGTAATTCTTTATATCGAGAGATCAATACCATTATCAATATGTCGATCGAACTACAGCAAGTAAAACAAGTAGATTCGGTTTTACAGAGCCATCGTGTATGGAATAAAAGAAAACCAATCGTTGCTAGCACTCTTAAACGCCATTCCTACCAACGCCTACAAAAACTATTATTATTGCTCGGACGTATTGACCGCTCAATCAAAGGCATGGATAATCTCAATGTAATTGAT
>JAPYQD010000036.1 GCA_029937335.1 Gammaproteobacteria bacterium | reverse complement strand
AAAGGTTTGGCAAATTGATTCTAGTTTTGATTTCTCTTGACCTAAGGCTTGAGCTGTTTCTGGGTTGGACCAAATGTCTGGGTTTTCCATCTCTAGCAAAACCTCTTCGAGCCTACCTCGCTTTTCTTCCAAATCAAGATGTGCAGACAAAACAGAGGAACGCTCTCTTAGGTCTTCAATTTTTTGATAAGTGGGGGATAATTCCATGAGGGTTATTTTACTACTAGGTTAAATTTGAGTAGACATAAAAAAAGCCCCAAACGGGGCTCTTGTGGAAAATAATTAAAATTATTTTCTTAGACCTAAGCGAGAAATTAAATCAGAATAAGCAGTTACGTTATTACCTTTAAGGTAAGTTAGTAATTTCTTACGCTGAGAAACTAAATGCAAAAGACCTCTTCTTGAGTGGTGATCTTTTTTGTGCGTTTTAAAATGCTCAGTTAAATGCTTAATACGCGCAGTTAATAATGCAACTTGCACGTTAGTTGAGCCAGTATCGCCGGCTTCTTGTTGGTATTCTTTAATAATAGCTTGTGTATCAATTGACATAAGTAGTAAAAGTAAATCAAAATTCAGTAAAGGGTTAATTATACGCTAATTATTTTTTTGATTCTATAGCTTGAGTAAAAAATTAATAAAAATATGCTTCACCTTTCGGTCTGGTTTTAAAACGTTTGTGTATCCATAAATATTGCTCAGGTGCCTTGAGGATTTGGTCGTGCAAAATTTGATTGGTTCTAGTAGCATTATCAACTGCATCGCTACTTGGATAATCCTTTAGTGGTGCATCAAAACTCATGGCATAGCCCTTATCAGTGCGGATGAAGAAATAAGGGATCACCACTGTGTTTGGTGTTTTTGCCAAACGCGCCGTTGCGGCAATGGTAGCGGTTTGAATATTAAAAAAAGGTGCAAAGACAGAGTTCTTTTCACCCAAGTCTTGATCGGGCGCATACCAAATAGGCAGACCACTCTTTATTGTTTTCATCATGGTGCGCGTGTCTTTGGTTTTGATCATGGTTGCCCCGTTGCTAACAAAACCTTTGCGCATCGCTTCATCAAACAAAGCATTATTTTGTGGACGGTAGATATTGGCAACCTTGTGTTTTAACAGTAGCGCTCTTGAGCCTAGCATTAGCGGCATAAAATGGGCAGCAAGTATAATAACATTTTGTTTTTTATTCAATGCATCCGTCAAGTGGTGTTCATTATGAATAGTGATGAGTTTTTGTATTTTTTCGCTTTTACCAAAATAAGCATTGGCGGTTTCAAAAAGCGAAATACCGATGGCTTCAAAGTTTTGCTTTACTAGGCTTTCTACTTCAATCGAACTTTTATCGGGAAAGCAATGAGCGATGTTAATAAAGGCAATTTTCCTAAATCGAGAAAGTAATGGATAGAGTAATCGACCAATGCCAGTGCCAATAAACACTTGCGCAGCAAAAGGTAATTTGGTGCCTAATTTCATAAAGCCAATCAAAAACCAAGTTGGTATAAATTTAGGGTGATAAAAATTTTGTTTTTTCATTAAAATAGTTTTTATGCCTTATATCAGCCAAAGTTTTATTGACGATTTACCTAATCAAATTGACATTGTTGATTTGGTCTCTAAACGCTTATCGCTTAAAAAAACAGGCAGTGATTATCGCGCACCTTGCCCCTTTCATGGCGGTAAAAATCGTAACTTTGCCATCAATAGTCACAAGCAATTTTATCACTGTTTTAAGTGTGGCGCGAGCGGTGGCGCGATTAGTTTTGTACAAAAATTTGATCATTTAGATTTTGTCGAAGCCATTGAAGTAATTGCTGGTGAGTTTGGCTTAAAAATTGAATATGACAGCAACACCAAGCCGGTTGATCCACGATTAGAGCGTTATCGAGGCTTGTCTCAAAAGGTGAGTGCATTTTATATTCAGCAGCTTCGCAACTCTCCTGCAAAGAAAAAAGCAGTGGACTATGCTCATGCTAGAGGCATCAGTGGTGAGATTGCCAAGCGCTTTGAATTGGGCTTTGCCACACCGAGTAATAATGATTTATTACTCGAATTTGAAAAAGATGAACAAGGCACAAGTGATTTAAAATCATTAGGTTTGTTAAAAACAGGCCAATATGGCGATTATGATTTTTTCCGTGACCGCTTAATGTTTCCTATTCACAATACCAAGGGCAAGGTAATTGCTTTTGGCGGTAGGGCGTTTGACAATAAAGCCAAGGCTAAATATTTAAACTCTTCAGAAAGTCCAATATTTTCTAAATCAAGAGAGCTTTATGGGCTTTACCAAGCGCGCCAACATTCCCGTACGATGGATTATGTCTTAGTGGTTGAGGGTTATATGGATGTAGTAGCACTTCACCAAGCAAGCTTTACCAAAGTCGTTGCAACGCTAGGTACAGCAACAACGCCAGAGCATTTGCAAATATTGGCGCGAACTACCAATACCATTGTTTTTTGTTTTGATGGTGATAATGCGGGGCGAGCCGCTGCGTGGAAGGCGTTACAAATTGCATTACCAGTTATTAAAGCTGGTCTGGTCATTAAGTTTTTATTCTTGCCTGATGGTGAAGATCCAGATACTTTGGTTAAAAAAGAATCTACCAAGGCTTTTGAAATGCGCATTGAGAAAGCCCATACTTTGTCAAAATTTTTATTTGACCATGTTAAAGCAGAAGTAGATTTTGACACCATTGAGGGAAAGACTTTATTTTTAGAGAAAGTCTCAGTATTGATTAACCAAGTCAATTACGAAATTTACCAACAACAGCTTATTGATGGGGTTGCCCAAGTGGTTGGGCAAAGCGTTGACCAAGTTCAAACTATTTTTAAACAACAAGTGAAGCAAGTACAAACCACGTCTTTTGATGCACCGCTCGTGACTGATCATGACCACGAACCACCAATGCCTGATTTCTCAGATTTTTCGGATGATTATCAACCGTCAAATCTAGCGCCTCAAGAAAATAGCTCAGTTAAAGTATTGATGTCTAAAATGATCAATTTGTTGCTTAACCATCCGTCGATTGCTTACGAGAATGACACGGTTGAAGTTAGGGTTAGGATGCTCAAAAAAAATGACAAAAAGTTTGAAGCGTTATTGGATTTGGTGCACTCGGCTGAAATGGTTGAAGGTATTTCACAAGAAGAGCTACTTAAACCTTTTAAGAGCAAAACCGGTGTTTACAATCGATTACAACAGTTGTGTATATTAGAGCCTTATTTGAGTGAAAATGAAGCTAAGAATGAATTTTTAGATGCTTTATTAAAGGTAGAAGGTCAACAGAAAAAGACTCAATCTTTACTCATTAAAGACGAAAAAGAATACGCAAAAAATTTACAAGCAAGAAGAGGTAAGAAAGATTAATTTTTAGCCAGTAATTTAATTGACTGGTCATTGGTTAGAATATTTTCCATTGCATCTTTAAATGTCATAGCCGCTGAATTTGCACCACCGCATTTATTGCGTTTATCTAGATTTTTATAGTAATAACATTTTTTTGGATGGTCAAGCATAATAGCCATAATATATTTTGGATTATTGACCGGAGCAAAGCCGGTAAAAAATGTTCTGTTAATGCCTTTTTTGTTGTATTTACCGTTGATAATTTTTTCAGCTGTACCGGTTTTTCCTGCAACATCGTAGCCTTTAATTCGTGCACGGTAGCCAGAGGCGCCCCACGAAGCAACTGAATCAAGTATGTTGGCAATCTTAAGAGTAGAGTTTTTGCTAAAAACTTGGGTCATCTTTTCGTCTGCATTAACCCCTTTAACGAGTTTCAAGGGCGGAATGGCGCCCTGATTGGCAAACACCAAATAAGCCCTAGCCAATTGCGCTAAATTGGTCTCCATAGGGCCATAGCCATAAGACAATGCACGTTTGTCTGAAGGTGCCCAAGATTCAAAATTCTTCAGTGATCCAGAGGTTTCAATACTGGGGACTAGCCCGAGTAGGCGTCCAAACCCAAGCTTATTCCAAGTGTTATACACATCTTCTTTATTGAGTCTTTCAGAAATGTTCACAGTGCCTAAGTTGTGCGACTTCTCTAAGATTTTCTTAATGGTCATATATTTATATTTACCATCTGGCTTATGCTTTCCAATACGTTTAGTTACATCAATCAGCTCATTATTGGTAGCAGTAATTTTGTTTTGATCAAGTGCCAAAAGTATGGTAAATGGTTTCATGGTTGAGCCGGGCTCTACCTTATCTTGCAGCACTCTATTTCTCCAGTGTGATGGCTTATAAGTACTATTATCATTTGGATTAGCGGCAGGGTAGTTAGCCATAGCCAAAACTTCACCATTTGCTGCCAAGATAATGGCTGATCCAGAATTAGCATCATGGAATTCAACTGATTTTTTAATGGCAGTGTAGGCGTGAAATTGAATATTTGCATCAATGGTTAAGGTGATATTTTGCCCGTGCTTAAGCTGATTAATGGTTAAAGGGTTGAAGTATGAGCCTTGAGAATCCTGGTTAAAACTGAGTTGAGTGATTCCATTTTCGCCTGTTAGAGTTGTATTAAATTCAGCTTCAATGCCAGACACACCTTGCTTGTCATGATTAATCCGTCCAAGCAAGGGTGCTAATGAGGCAGATTTTGGATAATAGCGCTGTCTATCCGCTTGAAGTCTAACGCCTTCGATCCTTCTTTTTTTGCAAATTTCAACAGTTTTATAGGTTACCTTTGACTCTTTGAGCTGGGAAAATACTAAGACTTTATCTATTAAACTGAGTTTATTTTTTACTGATTGATTAGTGCAAATCTCTAATTTAATTTTTTTGAGATTGGCAATATTTTCTAGAATAGGATCAGTTAATTGTAGATTTTTTTTAATGACTAAATTTTTTCTCCCCGCTTTTCTGCTGAGTTTTTTCTCAATCGCACTGCGTAATTCTGCCTCAGGCATCATTAATGCTTCAGCTAATTTTGGAATGAATGGCGTTTGCACTTGGGTAGGATCTAAGTTAACTCTTTTTAAGATACGACTAGAAGCCAAAATATCACCATTTCGATCTAATATATCACCGCGCCGTGCCTTACTCTCAAACTCTTTGGCCGCTTGTTGACTGGCTTTTTCTTGAATATTTCCTGGTCCTACGTCGAGTTGATTAATGGTGATAATCCTAAATCCAAACACGAGTAAAAATAAAGCAAAGAAATATTTAATCACACCTTGGCGATACCAATAATTTTGCACTCTTGAAGGCGTTATTGATTTAGGCTGTTTGCTTGTCATAATAGTACGGTCCGAACTTTTTTCGGATCAACCGGCTTCATTTGTAAAGCGTTTAAGGCTTTTTGCTTAATTTCTGCACCACTAATCTTTTCCGAATGTTCTATTAATAACTGTTTTCGCAGCGCCATTGTTCGTTGATTTTGATTTTTTATCACCTTTGATTTCTCTTCCAAAAGGTAATTCTGATGATGCCAAATAATCGTATAAAAAGACAAAACAACAATGACTAGACCCAGCACAATATTAATCTTTGTCATGTTAAGATGGTGATTCAACATGCTTGATCCTTTAATGTAGTGCGTTGTGCAACCCTCAGTATGGCGCTTCTAGAGCGTTTATTGTTTTGCACTTCTGCTTTACTGGCAAATTGCTTGCCCAAATCTTTAAATAAAGTTTGCTGAATGTCACTATTCATCACCGGCAACCCTTTAGGTAATTGCTTTTGTTTAGAGTGTTTTTGAATGAATTGTTTAACAATTCGATCCTCAATAGAGTGAAAGCTAATAATACTAAGTCGTCCTTCGGGTGCCAATACGTCAACACTTTGTTCTAATGTTTCAGCCAATTGTTTCAACTCTTGGTTGATAAAAATTCTAATCGCTTGAAATGAGCGTGTGGCGGGGTGCTTGTTTTTTTTGGTTCTAACCACGTCAGCAATAATATTAGCCAATTGCAAAGTCGTTGTGATTACTTGATCTTGCTGCACTCTTTTAATCGCACTGGCAATGTGTCGGCTTTTTCTTTCTTCACCGAACTCATAAATGACATTGGCAATCTCAACTGCATCGGCATTTTCTAGCCACTGTGCGGCACTGATACCACTGGTTTGGTCCATACGCATATCCAGCGGTCCGTCTGAATTAAAACTAAAGCCACGATCAGCATTGTCTAATTGTGGTGATGACACACCTAGATCCATCAAGATGCCGTCGATTTTTCCGGATAAATTTCTCTCGCTTAATATTTCACTCATATGAGTGAAAGCACTGTGAATAACGGTGAGACGCTCATCATTGAAGTTCTCTTTAGCAAATTCAACGGCGTGGATGTCTTGATCAAAAGCGATAACCGAACCCGACTTGTCTAACTTATCTAGGATGCCCTGCGTATGTCCGCCTCGACCAAAAGTTGCGTCAATGTAGATACCACCTGTTTTTATATTAAGTGCATCGATTGACTCGGTAAACATCACTGATTGGTGATGATTGGAGGTCATAGCGATAATTGGGTAATTTCTGGTGGGACTGCTTCTTTCTTGCTGAGTGAATCAAGACTGGAAATTTGTTTATGCCAAGCGTCTTCATCCCACAACTCAAAGTTATGACCTTGACCGCTTAGGATTATTTTCTTATTGAGTTTGGCGTATTCTCTTAAGGTTGCTGGAATTAAAATACGAGATGCTTTATCGAGCTCACAATCAGTCGCATGACCAATGAGTTTACGTTTTAAGCGTTTTGTATGGATGTTAAGCGAAGGTAATGCACTTACCTTGCGCTCAAGATTTTGCCAATCACCCAAAGGGTAAAGTAGCAAACAATTGTCGTCTGGGTGGATGCTGAGTACCATCTGGCCTGCGCAAGCCTTGTCGATTTGCGCTTGATGACGCGTTGGAATCTTTAATCTTCCTTTTGCATCAATAGCTAGACTGTGAACCCCCCTGAACATTTCCTCTTCCCCAAGATTTTTGTTTGTTAAACAACAGCAACAAAGCTAATTGCAAGAACGATAACTGCTGTTGAATATGAGATGACTTCTAATGCGATTCCTTCCATGATTTCCCCTTTCTTATATGATTGATTAAATATAACTCTCCTCAAGTTATAAATAAACATTTTATACCACTTTAGTCCACTTACAACCACTTTTGTTTAAAAAATTAGCAAATAATCGAAATGACCGTAAAAACCGTATATAGAAAGGATGTTGGACGTTATAAGGTGATAAAAACACCTGTTTTAAGCCTTTAAAACGGTATTTTTATCAAAAATATTGGTTTTATTGTG
>JAPYQD010000035.1 GCA_029937335.1 Gammaproteobacteria bacterium | reverse complement strand
AAATTTGCATCCAATTCAATGGCTTTATTCAGATCTTCTAAGGCAAAATCATCTTTTGCAATCTTCATATAAGCATTACCGCGGTTATAAATCGCTGCAATATAATTTTCATCCAAGGTAATTGCTTGAGAATAAGCATTGATCGCCTCAGCGCTTTTCTCTAGCCGATCATAACAATTACCTAAATTATTAAAAGCGCCAGAATCATTCATATTAAGTGCCAGGGCTTTCTCAAAATATTCGATTGCCGAGGGGAAATTATCTTTCTCTTGCTCCATATAGGCCAAGCAAAAATAAGCTTCTGCACTATTTGGATTGGCTTTAATGGCGCTAGACATACTTTCAATCGCCAACTCGTCATTGCCTTGTAATTGGTGTAAATTGCCCAAGCTTAAATGCGCATTGGCTTTTAAATTTTTATCAGCAGCTTGATGATCAAGCAATGTATTCCATGCTTGAATCGCCAAAGACAATTCGCCATTTTTCTGATGTGTGTAAGCATCCACCATTAGCTTGCTAAGCTCTAATTCAGCACTCACGATAGCGTTACAATAAGCTTTCTTGCGTTTTCACCAGCACGGTGTTCGTATAAGAACAAACCTTGGAATTTCCCTAGAGCCAATCGCCCTGCTTGAATTGGAATGGCTTTACTCTCTCCCGTTAGGATCGAGCGAATATGCCCCGACATGTCGAAATCGCCTTCATTATTATGTCGATAATTTGGATTAGCATCCGTGACTTGAGCTTGAAAATAATCTTCAATATCTAATAAAACATCCGCATCTTCATTACCAGTAATCATCAGCGAAGCTGACGTATGGGTAACAAAAACATGACATAAAGTATGATTCTGTGAAAATTCATCAACAATGGCGTTCACCAGTTGAGTAATTTCTATTGCGCCTCGATTGTGGGTTTTTATCAGTAACGCTTGCTGATGACTCACTTGAGCAATTCCTTGGCTTTAGAAGTGTCTACTGCTTGAGTTTGCGTCGTTTTCTTTTTACTCAATAAAGACCTAATAAAAAAGAACAATACTAGTACTAAAAATATTGGTGGTGCAAACCACAATAAATAGGTATTTTTATTAACGGGTGGCTTAAACACCACAAAATCACCATAACGATCTACCATGAATTGTCGAATTTCATCATTACTGTTATTTTTAATGATCATTTTTCGAACTTGTTCACGCAAATCTTTAGCCAATCCTGCGTTTGACCCGCCAATACTTTGACCTTGGCAAACTGGGCAGCGAATCTCGTCAATTAAAGCGCGGTAGCGTACCTCTTGAGCATCACTTGAAAATGCTTTAGCTTCGATACTTTCTGCCAGAATTGATAAAGAAAAACTTAACAATAAGATAAAGCTAACGATACTCGCAAAAGCCCTGAAAGGTATAAAATGTTGCATACTAAAATATCAAAATATAATTAATACAATTTTAACCCTTAAGCATGCCATTAATCACGCTAGATAATATTTCTCTTAGCTTTTCAGACAAGCCAATCCTTAATGGCGTTAGCTCGACTATTCATAAAGGTGACAAAATTGCACTGATCGGACGCAATGGCGAAGGTAAGTCAACCTTTATGCGCATCTTGGCCGGCACAATCAGCGCTGATGATGGCAAATTAAAAATTAAAAAAGGCACAAAAATTAGTTATCTTGAACAAACGCCGCCTGAAGATAATGAAAAAAAATTATTTGATATTGTTGCTGAGGGTTTAGGCGATATTGGGCTAATATTAAGTGATTACCAACAACTTACCCATAGTGGAGAATTGGAAGCAGCCGCTGATTTGCAAACGAAAATCGATGAGTTAGATGCTTGGCAATATCTACATAAAATCGAGGCAATTTTAAATCGCTTCACCCTTAATCCTGAGGCAATTTTATCCACACTTTCTGGTGGTTGGCGACGACGTGTTATGCTAGCAAGAGCGTTAATTCAAGCCCCTGATGTGTTGCTACTTGATGAGCCCACTAATCACATGGACATCACCGCTATTCTTGACCTGGAAAGAATGCTAAGGGAATTCCATGGTACTTTAATATTAATTAGTCATGATCGGTCCTTTGTAGCTGGCATTGTTAACAAGGTCTTTGACTTGGATCGTGGCCACTTATCAGTGTTTGATTGCGGATATAAAGATTACGTCAAACGTAAAGACGAGCGATTACATGCCGAAGAGTTGTCCAATGCGCGCTTTGACAAAAAACTTGCTCAAGAAGAAGTTTGGATTCGTCAAGGCATTAAAGCTAGACGCACTCGTAACGAGGGACGAGTGCGCGCCCTAGAGGATATGCGATCCTCTTTTGTCAATCGCCGGAAAAAACAAGGTGGTGTCAAAATTCACTCAGTAGAAGGTGATGAAAAACGCGTCTCTAAATTGGTATTTGAAGTCAAAAAAATTAACTATCAAATTGCCGGATTGACTTTAATTAAAGACTTTTCGATGATGGTATTAAAAGGTGAAAAAATCGGCATTATCGGTGGCAATGGCACAGGAAAATCTACCTTTATTAAGTTATTACTAGATGAATTACAACCTGATAGTGGTACTATTCGTCGCTCCAAAACCATTAAACTGGCTTATTTTGATCAAATGCGTGAAAATCTTGATCTAAATATGAAGGCCATGGATTTTGTTTCTGGCGGACGTGAGCATATTGATATTGGTGGTAAAAGTAAGCACATTATTGGTTATTTACGCCAATTCCTGTTCACTGGAAAACAAGCCATGGCACCCATTAGAATGTTCTCTGGTGGTGAAAAGAACCGACTAATGTTGGCCAAAATTCTTTCACAACCTGCCAACTTACTTATACTTGACGAGCCCACAAATGATCTTGACGTAGAAACGCTAGAATTATTAGAAGAAATGTTAGTTGACTATACGGGCACCTTAATTTTAATCTCACATGATAGAACCTTCTTAAATAATGTGGTGGGCTCTACCGTGGTCATGGATGGCGACGGCACGATTAACCAATATGCAGGTGGTTATGACGACTACCTTATTCAAAGGCAAGACGATCTTAACGAGAAAAAAACCAAAACAGCACCTAAGATTAAGCCTAAAAGTAAACCTGATAGTAAAAAACTCAGCTACAAACAACAGCAAGAACTTAAGAAATTACCCAATAAAATTGAAAAAACAGAGATTGAAATTGGCGAAATTCAATTACAATTATCAAATCCTGAATTTTTCCAGCAGCCTGAATCTCAAGATGCATTGATTAGGCTGGCTAGATTAGAGGCTGACCTTGAACGTTATTATGAAAAATGGAGTGAATTAGAGTGAATAACAATATTCCACTTATTGTTGATTTAGACCACACACTAATCGATACTGATTTATTGTATGAATCTTCTATAGCGGTACTTAAAAAAAGCCCGTGGTTGATACTACTATATCCTTTTTGGTTTGCTAAAGGCAAGGGTTATTTAAAAGCCCAACTGGTTAAACGCTTTAGTATTGACGCACAAACATTGCCTTATATCCAAGACACTATTGATTACATTGTTGAGCGCAAAAAACAAGGCTCACCCATCATACTGGCAACGGCTTCGCACAAAGATTATGCTTTTGAAGTAGTTAAGTATTTTCAAACACGTAAAAATGATGAAACCATTATTAATAATGAGCAAAATTTAGATTTTTTTGCTGAAAAAACTGAGACCTTAAAAAGCAAATCAGCCAACAACTCTTTGTTTGATGATGTAATGGCTAGCAATGCCGACTTTAATTTATCTTCGCACAACAAAGCGCAAAAACTGATTGAACGCTTTGGTAAAAAACAGTTTGATTATATGGGGGATCATATGCGTGATCTGCCTGTTTGGGAGGCATCTAATTTATCAATCTTGGTGAATGTATCAGACAAAGTGATTAAAAAAACACAGCACCTCAACACCCTAATTTTATCCCGGAAAAACTAAACCTGTTCCACCAGATAAGACAAGGTCCATAAAACCAAACCCACCAAACTAGAAGCCACCAAAGTAAAAGCAATCACTTTCGCTAAAGCAAGGTGCTTACCTAAAATACGATTGTTTAAAAACCATACTATGTATGCAATTACAAAAATAAATAAAAAGAATTTAAAAATAAATCACCGCCTTAGTTTTTCTACTATTTTATCTGCTAACGCTTTAGAGATTCCATTTACTTTTACAATCTCATCACAACTGGCTTTTTGAATCTCTTGCAGGCCACCAAAATAATTTAACAACGCTATTCTACGCAACTTACCCACCCCTTTAATGTTTTCGAGAGGGGAAGTTTGGCGTTTTTTAGCACGTTTTTTTCGATGATGTTTTATCGCAAAACGATGAGACTCATCACGAATATGATTCACCAACATCAGCGCTTGGTCATGTGGCGGTAAGTTAATCTTTTGAGTTTTGCCTTCCTTAACCATAATCAGCGTTTCAAGCCCCGCCTTTCTGCCTTCGCCTTTGGCCACACCAACCAGTTGGATTGACTCAATACCAATCGAATCCATCACCATAATGGCTTGATTGAGCTGCCCTAACCCGCCATCAATAAACACCACATCTGGTAAAGTCTTATTATCTTTCACCAGTCTAGAATAGCGCCTAAAAACCGCTTGATTCATCGCTGCGTAGTCATCTCCTGGCGTAATGTCTTTAATATTAAATTGACGGTATTTACTGACTTTTGGCAAACCTTTTTCAAACACCACGCAAGCCGCTGTAGTCGCTTCACCCATAGTGTGACTAATATCAAAACATTCCATGTGGTTTGGTAATGAACTCAAATTAAGCGTTTTTTGTAATTGCATTAATTGTGAACGCTTGGTAAATCTTGAAATTAAATGCTGCTTAAGGTTTTCCTTGGCTGTTAAAGTGGCAATCTTTAAAAAATGACGCTTGTCTTTTTGTGGTGTATCAATAATTTGAGTATTTAAGGCAGAAGCAATGAGCGCTTTATCTAGTAACTTTTCACCAAGCAATAATTGTTTTGGCGTATCTTTGCCTAAATAATATAGCGGTAAAAAAGCAGATAAAACCTCCTTAGATGACTTGCCTTTTGCGTGTTTTGGAAAAATACAGTCTTGCCCTATTTGTTTTCCAGAGCGAACAAATAACACCTCAACAGCATGGATTCCGTCTTTTTCAACAATGCTCACCACATCCATATCACCCATACTTTGTGAGGTGTGCTGCTCTTGAATGGTGCGCAATCCGATCAACTGATCGCGATAATGTGCAGCCAGTTCAAAGTCTAAATCAATGGATGCTTGTTGCATTTTGTCTGACACCTTGCCCAACGTTTCCTTGCCCTTGCCACTCAAAAATAATGACATCATCGCTACATCATATGCGTAATTTTCATCACTGATTTTGCCAACACAAGGCGCTGTACAAAGGCCTATTTGATATTCTAAACAAGGACGAGATCGAGATCGGTAAACACTGTTGGTACATTGACGAACTTTAAATATTTTTTTCAAAATAGCCAATGAATCTCGCACCACATGCGCAGATGGATACGGCCCAAAAAACTGATAATCTTTATTTTTTTGACCACGATAAAAACTCACTCTAGGGTGTTTGTCATTAGTAATATAAATATACGGGTAACTTTTTGCGTCTTTTAATAAGATGTTATAGCGTGGCTTGTGTTGCTTAATAAGCTCATTTTCCAACAATAAAGCCTGGGTTTCGGTGTCAGTAACAATCACCTCAAAGTCTTTGATATTAGCAACTAAAGCCCTGGTTTTTCCATCTGAATGTTGTTTACTAAAATAACTAGACACTCTTTTTTTAAGGTTTTTTGCCTTGCCTATATAAATCACTTGTTGATTCTTATCAAGCATTTGATAGACGCCAGGATGCTGGCTTAAATTTTTTAGTTTTTCTTTATTTTCTTTAATAGGCACTATTTATTTATATCTTAAAAAAAACGGTAAAATAAAGTTAATTTTATCTAAATCAAAAAAGTTATGTTTAAACGACTTATCATTATATTGGCTATTGTTCAACTAAATCTTGCTTTTGCAATGGATAGTATGAATGGTATGAATGGCATACCGACAATGCCAAATCCAGCACAGATAATAAACGAGTCAGTAGCAGATATTATCGATCCACCAAATACGGCGGCGCTCAATATCATGATGAGTGCGTTATCTTCACTTAAAGAGCTAAAAAAATCAGGCAAAGCAACCCCTGAAAACATCAAGTCACTGATTAGAATCAAGCTGTTACCTAGTATTGCGATGGATGTTTCGACCCAATTAGCCCTTAAAAAGCACTGGGGCAAACTAAACCACAATCAAAAAGTTATTTTTCAGCGATACATCTCACAATCTTTAATGAAAGATTATGCGGGTATTCTGGGTTCTTATGAAAAACTTGATAGTGTGAGTATTTCAGTAGATTCAAACGTTAAACGTAAAAATAATAAGGCCATTGTTAAATTAATCATCACACTTAATGATGATCCAAAACCTATTAATATCACTTTAAAAATGATTCGCTCTAACCAATGGCGAGTTTATGATGTGGTTTTTTCAGGGGTTAGTTTGGTTAAAAACTACGCTGCCCAATTCAATTCACATATCAGACGCAAAGGCATTGATAGCCTAGTTGCTAAAATCTTTAAAAAACTTAAATAGTGTACAAGCTGGTTATTCAAGGGGGAAACGTCTTGCATGGAACGATTAAAGCTGCCGGCTCTAAAAACTCCTCTCTGCCTATTTTATTTGCCTCTATTTTGGCAGATGGCCCAATCACCTTAACCAACACTCCACATTTAAGTGACGTCTCAACAACACTTAGGCTGTTGATGGATATGGGTGCTGAGTTTATTTTAGAATCCAATAGTGATTTATTTGTTGACTCATCCAAACTCACTAGTCTAGTGGCTGATTACAATTTGGTTAAAACCATGCGTGCCTCAATTTTAGTCTTAGGTCCGATGCTTGCCAAATATGGAGAAGCCAAAGTTTCTCTTCCCGGTGGTTGTGCGATTGGTACACGCCCTGTTAACTTACACCTCAAAGCACTCGAGGATCTTGGCGCCACCATCGAAGTTAAAAATGGCTATATTTATGCCCATGCTGAGGCGCTCATTGGCACGGATATATATTTTGATCAGGTCACGGTAACGGCAACTGAAAATGTTTTAATGGCTGCTACTTTAGCCAAAGGCACCACCACAATTCACAACGCAGCACAAGAGCCAGAGATCTCTGATCTGTGTCATTGCCTGAATGC
>JAPYQD010000201.1 GCA_029937335.1 Gammaproteobacteria bacterium | reverse complement strand
GTATCGTTAGTATTGGCGATGTACATCGTGCGATTTTTAAATCGTGTATGACGTCATAAACACACTTTTTCAAGTTAATTCCTGACCTTTTTACTCTGTTTTTAGCAGAGTATCTCTTAGGGGGTATATTAAAATATCACCATAAAATAATGCGTTAAAAAACGCCTGCCGGTATAATTTCGCCTTTTAAATTAATATAGGATTAGACATGTCAAAATTAGTCCCGCCGCACGGCAGCGACACAATTAATGCATTAGCATTATCAGGCGATGCATTAGCAGCAGAATTATCAAGAGCTGAATCTTTAGCAAAAATCACTTGTTCTTCAAGAGAAGAAGGTGATGTGGTGATGCTTGGTATCGGTGGTTTTAATCCTTTAGAAGGTTTTATGGGTGAAGCAGATTGGAAAGGTATTTGTGACAACATGACAATGGCTAATGGCTTATTTTGGCCAATCCCGGTAACGTTATCAACTGACGATGAAGATGTTAAAGCTGGTGACGAAATAGCGATTATCAGTGGAAAGTCTGGCGATATTCTTGCCACAATGACAGTGACTGAAAAGTACACTATTGATAAAGACCACGAATGTGAAACAGTTTATAAAACCACTGAAGATGCGCATCCTGGTGTTGTTATGGTTCAGGCGCAAGGTAAATACAATCTTGCAGGCCCTATTAAAGTCTTATCAGACGGCGGCTTCCCTGCGAAGTTCGGCGATTTATACATGACACCAGCTGAAACGCGTGCTTACTTTGATGAGAAAGGCTGGAAGACAGTTGCAGCATTCCAAACACGTAACCCAATGCACCGTTCACACGAGTACTTGGCTAAAATCGCAGTAGAGATTTGTGATGGTGTTATGATTCACTCAGTATTAGGCGGCCTTAAAGCGGGTGATATTCCTGCCGATGTTCGTTCAGAAGCAATTTCAACTTTAATTGAAAATTACTTTGTTCCTAATACAATCCTACAATCTGGCTACCCACTAGACATGCGTTATGCGGGTCCTCGTGAGGCATTATTACATGCGTTATTTAGACAGAACTATGGTTGTTCGCATTTAATCGTTGGTCGTGACCATGCAGGTGTTGATGATTATTACGGTCCATTCGATGCGCATAACATCTTTGATGAGATTGCTGACGATGCATTAGTAACACAACCACTTAAGATTGACTGGACATTCTGGTGTCACGAATGTGGTGGCATGTCTTCAATGAAGACTTGTCCGCATGAAGCGAAAGATCGTGTTCTTCTTTCTGGTACTAAGGTCCGTAAGATGCTTTCGGATGGTGAAGACCTTCCTGAAGAATTCTCTCGCCCTGAAGTGGCTAAAGTGTTGCAAGCATACTACGCTACCATTAAAGCAGAAGATAAAGTAGAAATTAAGTTGAGCGGACACTCAGCTAA
>JAPYQD010000034.1 GCA_029937335.1 Gammaproteobacteria bacterium | reverse complement strand
CATCCAAAATAATAAAAGCTTCGTTCAGAGTTCGGCCACGCATAAAAGCAAGTGGCGCGACTTCGATAATATTTTTATCTAACAGTTTGGTGACTTTATCAAACCCCATCATTTCGTATAAAGCATCATAAATAGGGCGTAAGTAAGGATCGATTTTTTCAGTTAAATCACCGGGCAAAAAGCCCAGTTTTTCACCTGCTTCAACCGCAGGACGCACTAAAACGATGCGCCTAACATCTGAGCTCTCTAAGGCTTCAACTGCTCTTGCTACTGCAAGATAGGTTTTCCCTGTGCCTGCCGGACCAATGCCAAAGACGCAGTCTTGATCCTGGATAGCTTTAACGTAAAGTTGTTGATTGAGAGAACGTACATGAATAAATTTACGCTTGGTTTTAATATTAACCGATTCATTGGGTGAGTTATCTTGTGTTCGAGCCTTGATACACATCTCTAAATCATGAAGCTTAATAGTTTGTTTGCTTGACAACACCAATAAATCTTCTAATACTTTTGCAGCTAACGCTGAACTGTTACCAGTAATACTAAAGTCAACCCCTTTATTATTAATGACAACATCAAGACTTTTAGCGATAACTTCTAAATGCTTATCTAGTGAGCCACAAATATTGGCTAATTGTTCTAGGTTTTGAACATCCAGTGTTATCTTCATGGCGTTATTTTATCATCTGCTCTGATTGGGTAAAAATTGAATTTTGCTAATCACCCCACTTATTCAAATGTTTTATATATAATTTACAACGATTTTTTCTAATCACTCCTATTTATGCAAAGGTCTCACTTTAAGGAAAAATATATGTTTAATAAAATAAAAACAACCATTTTAGCGCTTGTTGCAATAACAAGCTTTAACTCAGCTTCTGCAATGGAGCATAATCACTCTATGAGTCATCAACCTACAGGTGTGGTGATACACGATCCGTGGGTTAGATCTGCACCACCTAATGCTCCGATGTTAGGTCTATTTATGCAGATTAGCAACAATACTCATGTCACGGTTAAATTACTGTCTGCGCATGCAAAAGGCTACCAGCGCGTGGAGTTACACAGAACCACTAACCAAGATGGCCTAATGAAAATGACCAAACAAGAGTTTATACCAATTAATGCTAATGGTAGTTTGAGCTTAAAGCCTGGAAGTTGGCATATTATGTTGATTGGACCAAATACAGTACCTAAAGAAGGCGAGGTAGTAATGATCACCCTAAAGTTTGACAATGGAACGACACAGATGGTTCATGCTGTTGTGAGAAAGGGTAAAATAATGATGGATCACAATCATCATGCGCATTAATGTCTAAAACCACTTTATTAATCACTATTGCCTTTATTGTTTCAATAGGGGTTTCGGTGTTTTCTATCAATACTGATACTAATTATCAATCCTTAAAAAAACAACTTAAGGTTTCTCATGTTCTGCATAATACAAATAGAAAATTACCTATTTTTTCATTAATTGATCACAATGAAAGCCCATATAATAACGCCCGTTTAAAAGACAAATGGACGCTAGTGACTTTTATTTATACACATTGCCCCGATGTATGCCCAACCATTCTAATGGATATGGTATCACTAAAAACGATATTAAAGGATAGTGGCTTACAGACTACACCTGAATTTGTTGCTATTACTTTTGACCCTAAAAGAGACACACCTAAGGTGCTTAAAACTTACATGACCTATTTTGATAAAGACTTTATGGGTATTTCTGGTGATCAAGGTCAAATCGATCGATTGATTAAGCCATTTGGTACTTACTATGAGCGTTCAATTGAAATTGACGGGAAGACAGTTTTAATTCCTAATGGCCAAGTAATGCCAGACGGCGTAAATAGCTACTCAATCAATCACACTGCCTGGCTTTATTTGTTATCACCAGATGGTCAAATTTTTGCAGGGTTTCCAACCCCTCACAAACCAAGAGAGATGGCAAAAGATATTAAGCTAATTATTGATAACTATTGAGAGCTCTTTGCATAATAAAATACTTATTCTGACTATGGTTGTTTCGATAGCATTAATTGTTTTCGGATATTGGTATAAAAATTCTGTACAAGATAAAATACAGCGCGTTATTAAGGTAACAGACTGTCAAATTTCTAAAGCACCCTGCAGGATAGAAATTAGTAAAGAAAAGTTTTTAACATTAAGTGTTCTTCCTGTTGGCATTCCTCAAACTCAGCCTCTTGATATTGACGTTATGCTAGAAGGCGTTAGTACTGAAGAGGTATTTGTTAATTTTGAAGGCATTGAAATTAATCATAACTTATTGCCTTATTCCTTAACGAAAAGAACAAAAAATCATTTTAGAGGTAAGGGGTTTATTTCTCTGTGCTCACTTAGAAAGATGAGCTGGCTTGCCAATATAATTATTAACACTGATGGAGAAATGTTAAAAGTATCTTTCCCTTTTGAGACGGTTTATAACTAGTCAATCAGTTTCCCTATTAAAGAGTTGCCACGTGCATCGGTTATTTTAACGTTGACAATTTTCCCAATCAAAGTTTCGTCGCCTTTAAAGTGAGTGTTTCGCATATTTTCAGTTTTACCGAACATATTGTCGTCTTTTCTGGCTTTGTTTTCAACCAAGACTTTTTGCACGCTACCAATCATGGCTTTTGAAATCACTTCAGTAGACTCATCGATGGTTTTTTGTACTAAGCTCAGTCGATCTTTCTTGACTTGCATATCGACATCATCGGGGTAGCTTGCCGCTGGTGTGCCAGGACGCTGGGAATAAATAAAACTAAAGGATTTATCAAAATTAATATCATTGATAAGCTTCATGGTGTTATCAAAGTCTTGATCGGTTTCACCAGGAAAGCCAATAATAAAGTCACTAGAAATTGAAATATCGGGGCGAATTTCACGCAAACGTCTGATCTTTGATTTATATTCAATTGCGGTATGGCCACGCTTCATTAGGGTTAAAATTTTATCAGAGCCACTTTGAATCGGCAGATGCAAGTGTGAAACCAACTCAGGTACTTCAGCGTACGCTTGAATTAAGCTATCACTGAATTCCACCGGATGTGAAGTGGTATAACGAATGCGATCAATGCCATCAATTTGTGCCACAATATTAATCAATAGCGCCAAATCAGCACTTTGTCCATCATCCATTAAACCTTGATAAGCATTGACATTTTGGCCGAGTAAGTTCACTTCTCTAACACCTTGGTCGGCTAGAATTTGAACCTCTTTAATCACGTCATTAAACGGGCGTGAGACTTCCTCGCCACGCGTATATGGCACCACACAAAAAGTACAGTATTTAGAGCAACCTTCCATAATGGAAACGAAAGCAGTTACACCACTGGCTTCTGGCTCAGGCAGGTGGTCGAATTTTTCAATTTCTGGAAAAGAGATATCAATACTAACCCCTTTATCACCCAGTGCATCACTCAGCATATTGGGCAGGCGATGTAGCGTTTGTGGGCCAAAAATCATATCCACATAGGGTGCGCGTTTTAAAATGAGTTCGCCTTCTTGTGAAGCGACACAGCCACCGACACCAATCACTAGATTTGGATTTTTTTCTTTGAGTTTACGCCAGCGCCCCAGTTGATGAAACAGCTTTTCTTGGGCTTTTTCACGAATAGAACAAGTGTTAAGTAAAAGCACATCGGCTTCAAGTGCGTCATCGGTTAGCTCCAAGCCATGCGAGTGCTTAAGCACGTCACTCATTTTATTGGAGTCGTATTCGTTCATCTGACACCCGAAAGTGCGAATGTGTAGTTTAGATAAAGGCATTACTTTTGAATGTGTAGTGTTTGTGTTGGGTAGGCAATTTCTGCTTTATGCTGGGCAATAATATCTGCAACATTGAGTAGTATTTCTTGTTTAATTTTTTGATAGATATCTTTACTAGTGGTATTGGTAAAGGCATAAATATTAAAATCAAGTGAAGAAGCATTGAAGTAATTGAAATAAACACGCAACGATTCAGATTGATCAATACCTTCATGTGCTTTTAACATGGCTTCTACTTCAGCAACGATTACGGGTATTTGCGCAATATCATCATAACGAATGCCCACCACTTCTTTAATACGGCGATTGGTCATACGTGATGGCGTCTCAATGGGGATTGAAGCAAAAATAGAGTTGGGAATGTAAACTGGATTTTTAGCAAAGGTTCGAATGCGGGTCATGCGCCAGCCGATTTTTTCTACCGTACCTTCAAATTCGGTCGAACGAATCCAATCACCGGTTGAAAAAGGTTTGTCCATTTGGATCATTAGCCCACCAAAGATATTGCTTAGCATGTCTTTAGCGGCAAAACCCATGACAATACCACCGACACCACCAAAGGTAAGTAAGCTAGAGATTGAGAAGCCTAAATGTTGGGCAATGCCTAATAAAATAGCTACAATTACCAAAATTTTGATCAATCGTGTAAATAGGCGGACCGAATCATTGTTAACACTGTTATCGGCCTTAAGCAAATAAGCCTCAACCCCTGAAATAACCCTAATGACACCCCAAGTAACAATAAAGATTGGCGCAATATCGATATATTCCACTACTTTGTTAAAGGCTTCGATTTGCCCTTTGAAAGCATTAATAGAGAAATAAACCCAGCCAAACCAAATCAGTACTTTTAGTGGTGCTGAAACAGCTTTAATCAGATGGTCATCCCATTGAATTTTAGTTTTGCCAGCATGAGAAATAATCTTTCTAAGTGCAACACCTAGGACAATATGCGCAATAAAGGCGACAGCAAATAAAATACCAACCGTTTCAAGTGGGGTTAAATTTTGTAAAAATTCATTCATGTGGCTTATTTTAGCTGTTATTTCAAGTATTTGAGTGGATTAATCAGTGTTTCAAATTTTTTCATTTCAAAGTAAAAATCATTCTTACTGGTTAAAGCAATAACTTGTCCTTTTGTAACGTTATCGCCACCTTTAACTTTCAGACTTTGACTTTGTGTGTAAGTGCTATAAAAACCCAATGGATGCTTAATAACAACCATCTTGCCATGACTTTTCATTTTATCGCCACTATAAATAACCGTACCATCACGAATAGCACGCACTGTTTGTCCTGGCTTGGTGTTAAAAGTTAAACCGGGATGCTTTTTAGAGAAAGTTTTTAGCACTTTTCCAGCCACTGGAATGGACCAACTTTTTTTAGACACTTTATTTTTCGTGGTGGTTGTTTCAGTCTGTTTATTGGGTATTACCTCATTCGATAGTCGCGTCTGATTAATATTGTATTGGTTGATCGATTTTTCAACAATAATCACCCTCGACTTGGGTGAGGATGAAAAACACCCGCCAAGACTTGTGGAGATAAAAATAACAACCAGTAATTTAATTAACATACCAAATTCCTAAAATCACAATAATAACCAAAACATAGCCAAGTCGATCAACATGCTTGTGTAGCCAAACGTCGGCTTGAGTGCCAAATTTTCTTACCAAGAAAGCCACTAAATAATAGCGAGCACCACGTGCCAATAATGAAATCAAGATAAATGGTAATAGCGCCATATTCATGGTTCCAGCTGTAATCGTGGCTAATTTGTAAGGCAATGGACTAAATGCAGCTAAGCCAACAAACCAAATATCATATTGATCAAACCATTGTTTTGCAACCTCGATCATTTCTACTTTAATTAAGCCGTATCCAAGTAAGAAATTAAGTAATATTTCCCCTAAAAAATAACCTGCTAAACCACCGAGAACCGAGGTGATCGTACAAACTAACGCGTAATAATAAGCTTTGTTTGGTTGCTTGAGTGTCATTGGCGCCAAAATCACATCTGGCGGTGGATATGGCAGAATTGATGACTCTAAAAAACTAACAATAGAAAGCCAATAAATGGCGTATTTACTCTGCGCCCAATCCAGTGCTTTTTGATAAAGTCTAGAAAAGATCTGCATGCAGGGTTATTTTTTCTCCAGCATTGGAAAACCTAGCGCTTCACGAGAGTCATAATACGCTTGTGCGACTTTTTGGCTCATGGCACGTACACGGCGAATAAATCTTGCACGGTCAGTAACACTAATCGCATGGCGTGCATCAAGTAGGTTGAAAAAATGCGATGCTTTCATTACTTGCTCGTAAGCAGGATAAGGCAGCGACTCTTCTATCAGTTTTTCATTCATCGCCTCGGCTTCATCAAACTGTCTAAACAGCACATCGGTATCTGCAATCTCAAAACTGTATTTTGACTGTTCTACTTCGTTCTGATGAAAAACATCGCCGTAACTAACGCCTTCTACCCACACCAAATCAAATACAGAGTCAACCCCTTGCAGATACATGGCTAAGCGCTCAAGTCCATAAGTAAGCTCGCCGGCAACTGGTTTACATGGCAAGCCACCCACTTGTTGAAAATAAGTGAATTGCGAAACCTCCATGCCGTTAAGCCAGATTTCCCAGCCCAAACCCCAAGCACCAAGCGTTGGTGACTCCCAGTTGTCCTCAACAAAACGCACATCGTGCATGGTCAAATCAATTCCAATTTCAGTGAGTGATTCTAAATAAAGATCCTGAATGTCTTTAGGTGATGGCTTGAGTAATACTTGAAACTGGTAGTAATGCCCAAGGCGGTTCGGATTTTCACCATAGCGACCATCAGTTGGTCGGCGTGAAGGCTGCACATAAGCGGCTTTCCAGGGTTCAGGGCCAATTGCGCGTAAAAAAGTAGCGGGATGAAAAGTGCCTGCACCCATTTCCATGTCAAACGGTTGTAATAATGTGCAGCCCTTAGAGGCCCAAAATGA
Organism: Gammaproteobacteria bacterium; assembly: GCA_029937335.1. GTDB lineage: Bacteria > Pseudomonadota > Gammaproteobacteria > PS1 > Pseudothioglobaceae > Thioglobus_C. The sequence goes on along the minus strand of JAPYQD010000034.1, from coordinate 534 downwards.
TTGTAATTTTAAAATTAAATTTTGAAACGATGCGGTTGCATCTAAGTCCGAAATTGACATACGAAATTTGGGAAAAATAACAAAAATTTTACCGCATCAAAAGAACGCGTATGACTTATTTAAGAAGACTTTAAGAGTTAAAAGATGGGGGCTTTGATTAAAGCCGAGAAGAATTAAATTTAAACCCCCAAAAAACTAAAAGACAGATAATTAATATATGGAGATATTAAGTCTTTCAGTCGCATTGTTAAAAACATGACTTTTTAACAATGAGATGATTATAGCAAAAAAAAAAAAAAACGATTTTGCAATAATATCTTAAAAAAAGATATTATTTAATTACAAGCTTGTTTAGCTCTTCTTTTAAGTCTGTTTCATTTAAACGATTAAAGTCATCTAGATTAGACACACTAACACCGCCACAAGCCTCATACCAAGCATATCCCGCCGTCCAATTGGCGTGGGTGTAATCGTCTTGTCGCTGTCTAACCACGCACAAAATTTTGTTATTTTGGTAAATTAAGTGATAAGGCT
>JAPYQD010000200.1 GCA_029937335.1 Gammaproteobacteria bacterium | reverse complement strand
GTGCTCTAACCAGCTGAGCTACATAACCAAAAGAGCGTGTATTATCGGGATATTTGGCAATAATGTCAATAGCTAGCCTGCAATATTGTTACTATTCATCATACGCAGTTGCTAAAATCAATAACCATGTCAACCCTTAAAATTGCACTCACTGGTGGTATTGCTTGCGGAAAATCAAGCGTTAGCCAAATTTTTAAAAAATTGGGTGTGCCAATTATTGATCTTGATGTGCTTGCACGAACAGTGGTTGAACCTAAGTCACAAGGCCTAATTGAATTAGTTGCGCACTTTGGCGAAGGCATTCTCAATAATGATAAAGCCCTTAATCGCCAAGCACTGCGCCAACAACTGTTTGAAAATAGCGAAAACCAACAAATCATTGAGAAAATCTTACATCCAAAAATATTGGAAAAAATGCAAACCGACATCAAAAAACTCAATACTCAGATAGTTATCGTTGAAGTGCCTTTGTTAGTGGAACAAAATTTGTCAAATTTGTTCGATCGCGCTATTGTGGTGGATTGTAGTGAGAAAAATCAGCTAAAAAGGCTATTAAAGCGTGAAAACATGGATGAAAAACTCGCTAAAAGCATGATTTCAACACAAGCGAGCCGAGAACAACGCTTGGCCTTGAATAAAGAGTTACCGACCGATGTGATTGAAAATAATTCGGAAATTTTCGATATTGAGCGAAGAACTCAAGATTTATATCAAAAATTAGTCAATTTGTAATCGCTTTACCGCTGTGCCACCGATGAGGTGTTTGGTAATGATTTCATTAATGTCATCTTCATCAATATATTGATACCAAATGTTGTCGGGATACACCACCGCCACTGGGCCATGCTCGCATCGACCCAAACAGCGCGATTCACTAACACCAATTTTACCTTCGCCGAGTTTTCCCTCATCTCGGCATTTGTCTTTGGCATAACGATACATTGGCTTAGCGCCGAGCTGTGAACAACAAGCCTTGCCGTCTTCACGCACATTGTTACAAAAAAAGATATGGTGTGTGTAGTAACTCATGATTCAATCGCCCTCTTATAGCAATATTTTTTATCAATGCCGGTTATTTTAGCGGCTAGTTTTGCGGCTTTCGACGCACCCATTTCTGTGAGTAAAATTGGCAATATTTTATCCAACTGCTCCTCGCCCAAAACTTTATCATTTTTATCAATAGCCGAAATCAAAATTACAAATTCGCCTTTTTGGTGGGCATCGTCCGCTTGTAAATAATCAATCAATGCCGGTAAAGTATCGGTTTTAATGGTTTCAAATGCTTTGGTTAATTCCTTGGCAAAGCACACAATGCGTTCATCACCTAGGATAGATTGTAGATCTTGCGCACAAGCCAAAATGCGTTTGGGCGATTCGTAAAAAATGGCGGTTTGGTCAATGTGGGCAATGGCTTGAATGGC
>JAPYQD010000033.1 GCA_029937335.1 Gammaproteobacteria bacterium | reverse complement strand
CGTTGATTGAAGATAAGCAAGGTCAAAGATGGATTTACACATTAGACATGAATGCGATGATCTATGGTGGTGCAGCATTACCTGAGTACTTACTTGAAAAAGCACTAGATGTTCAGCGTGTTATTACTCGTATCCAAAATGGTGGTGCAGAAGGCGACTTCTAAACAATTAACTTAATTGTTAAAAACCGCCCTTTTGGGCGGTTTTTTATTGTCTAAAATAAGACCATGAACCCTATTTACTTTGATCTTGATTTTGGTGTTACTTGTATTGATACTGAACACATGCGCAAAGATTTCGTCGCTGCTTACCTGATTGAAGACAATGGTCGTGCTGCTTTTGTGGATACTGGTTGTTACCTATCCGTGCCAACACTACTAGCCACACTGGATGCTAAAAATATTAAACGTGAAAATGTAGACTATATATTGCTCACACACATTCACCTTGATCACGCGGGTGGTGCGGGTGAACTCATTAAATATTTACCCAATGCAACAGTCTATGTGCATGAATATGGTGCTAATCATTTAATTGACCCTTCTAAACTCCGTGCTGGGGTAATTGGCGTGTATGGGGAGTTGTTCTTTAAACAATTCTTAGGTGATTTAATCCCAACACCAGAAGACCGGGTAGTGATTGCTAAAGATGGTGGCACAATCACCCTAGGTAATCGCACATTAAAGTTTATAGACACCCCCGGCCATGCGCGCCATCATGTATGTATTTGGGATGAAAAATCCAAAGGATTGTTTTCTGGTGATACGCTAGGAGTTAGTTATCGTGAGTTTGATACCAACCAAGGCGAATTAATCTTCCCACCAACGACACCCGTACAATTTGATCCAGAGGTTTGGAAAAATACCATTCATAAGTTGATGATACTTCAGCCAAAGTACGCCTACTTGACGCACTTTAACCGTATTGAATTCACCCAGAAATCTGCCGATATGCTGATACAGCATATTGATGGCTTTGTTAAAATTGCCAACACTTTAAAAGATCAGCCCAATCGACACAAGGCTATTAAAGAATCCCTGCTTAATTACTTACTAGGTATCTCTATCAAACACGGTGTTATATTAGACGAAGCACAACAAATCAAACTGTTTAAAGGGGATTTAGAAATCTGCGCTCAAGGCCTGGGTGTCTGGTTAGATAGGAATTGATATAAGACTTTACCAATAAGAACAACAATAATCCGTTACTTCTTTAACTTGTAGTTTAAAACTTGAATTCTTAGGTACTTCAAATGACGTGCCTTTGGTAAAAGTTTGCCACTCACTCTCTCCGGGTAATAACACCTCCATCTCACCCGCTTGGATTTCCATCAGTTCGTTATCATCCGTACCAAACTCATAATCGCCTGGCATCATAATGCCGAGCGTTTTCTTAGAGCCATCGGCGAATTGAACCACACGCGAAGTGACTTTACCATCAAAATAAATATTGGCAGCTTTTACAACCGTTACATTTTCAAAATTTGACATAACAATCCTTAAACCTGATCCAAGATATATTGAGTTAATAGTGGCACTGGACGACCGGTTGCACCTTTTTTAGCGCCACTCACCCAGGCAGTGCCTGCAATATCCAAATGCGCCCAGCGATAGTTTTTAGCATATCGTGCTAAAAAACAAGCTGCGGTTACTGTGCCGGCTTCACGCCCACCAATATTACCCATATCGGCAAAGTTAGACTTAAGCAATTCGTCATACTCATCATCGAGTGGTAACTGCCAAGCCGTATCTAGGGCTGTTTTACCCGCAGTGATTAAATCATCAGCAAGGTCTTGATCATTTGCCATTACACCACAATGGTGTTTACCAAGTGCCACAATCACCGCACCGGTTAGGGTTGCCGTATCAATCACCACTGCTGGGTTAAATTTTTCCACATAAGTCAGTGCATCACACAAGATCAAACGTCCTTCGGCATCGGTATTGAGAATTTCAATAGTCTGGCCCGACATACTTGTGACCACATCGCCCGGCTTAGAGGCATTATGCGCGGGCATATTCTCAACGGTTGGCACCACGATGGTCAAGTTTACTTTAAGTTTCATTTCGGCTACTGCGCGCATTGTGCCTAGCACTGATGCCGCACCACACATATCGTACTTCATCTCATCCATACCAGCACCGGGTTTAAGAGAAATACCACCACTATCAAACGTAACACCTTTGCCAACCAGCACAATCGGATTAGCATCGCCATTACCAACATAACTCAAACTAATGAGTTTTGGTGGTTCAATTGAGCCTTTGGAAACTGAAAGTAATGAGCCCATACCGAGTGCTGACATGTCAGACTCTTCTAATATTTCACAGTCTAAATCAAATTCTGTGGCAAGGGCTTGCGCCGTATCTGCTAAATAAGTCGGCGTACACACATTCGATGGCAAATCACCCAAATGACGCGTCAGCGCCATGCCATTTGCAATGGCCTGACCTTGTGCTAATTCATGAGCGTTGTCGGCATCTGATTGCATGGCAATGCTCTCAACTGGACTTTCATCAGTCTGATCAGCGCCTACTTTTTGTATTTGATAAGTTGCATTTTGCATCACTCTAGCAGTGGTACGTTGCATCCACTGTTGATCACAACCTTCTATCTCAACTTGTTGAATCATGGTGCTCTTAATTTTGGCAGTGGTTAATGCATCACTAACAGCAACTAAAGCTTTGATATAGTTTTTATCCGTCGTCGGTGTATCGCCCAAACCTACAACGATGACATGTTTGGCTTTAAATCCCTCAACTAAGTTTAAGGACAAAGCCTTTCCAGCTTTGGATTCGAACTGATTAAGTTCAACCAACTGTCGCAATGCCGCGTCATTAAGGTTTGTATCCGTATTAGAAAATACGACAACACTATCACCATCAAAATGTTGAATGGTTTGATTAATTAAAGAGAATTCCATCATTTTTTTCGAAAATAAATATAATGGCGCAATTGTACCTAAGTAGGTAAAATTTATTCATTTTTAACCACAATTATTTATTATGTTAAAGTCATTATTCATTACACTTGCCTTGCTATCGACCAACGCTTTGTCTGACAAAGCCGACATCATCAAAGGGCTTGGTGTCTACTTCTCAAATGTGGCTGAACAAGATATCAACCCAACCCCTTTCCAAGGTTTGTATGAAGTTGTCATAAGAAAACCAAGACTCGATGTTATTTATGTTTCAGAGGATGGTCGTTATTTAGCGCAAGGTGAGGTGATTGATTTACAAACGCGTATAAATTTAACCCAATACCGCATGTCTAGCCTTGCTAAGGAAATTTTAGCAACCACCGCTGATGATGAAAAAATTATCTACAAAGCAGCTGATGAAAAATACATCATTAACGTCTTTACTGATGTCGACTGTCCTTATTGCCGAAAACTACATAAAGACGTAGATGCGCTTAATAAACTGGGTGTTACGATGAAATATTTGGCTTTTCCGCGTACAGGTGTGAATACTAAATCCTACTACCGCTCTGTTGCTATTTGGTGTGCTGACGATCAAAAACAAGCAATGGACAGAGGTATGATACAAAAAGGCAATCCTCTGGTTGATTGTAAAAATTCAATCATCGATCATCTAATTTTAGCCAAAAAGCTTAATGTTACCGGCACACCTTTTATTTTCTTCGAGAATGGCGACCATATCCCAGGTTACGTTAAACCAAAAGGCTTGTTAAAAGAAATAAAACGTTCACTTGCAAAATATCCATAAGTCTAATACACGGGTAGTTGCGTTAGAAGCAATTTGCTCGGTTATTCTTGAAAAAAAATCTCTGTCTGCTTTTGTCTATCCAGACCCAGATGATGCTTTAGCCAAGTCGTTAGTATTTGGCACCATTCGTTTTTATCATCAGCTAAATGATATCGTTACCGATCTGCTTGATCATTCTTTAAAAAAGGAAGATCTTGATATTCACTGTCTGATGCTATTAGGTGCTTATCAAATATTACATTCGAATGTGGCCAGTCACGCTAGTGTTTTTGAAACTGTTAATGTGGCAATTGATCTTGATAAAGATTGGGCTAAAGGCCTGATCAACGCTATTTTAAGACAAATTGATCGCAACAAAGAAAAGCTATTAGCACAAATGCATTATTCACATCCTACCTGGATGGTAAAAAAAATAAAACAAAATTATCCGAACGATTTTGAACAGATTTTTAGCCAAAATAATATTCAGGCGCCCATGACCATTCGCGTACATCCGAAATACCCAATAGCGGATTATCGGCAGTCATTAGATCAGGTAGGCATTACCAGTAAGTCTTTAAATGTTGCACCCCAAGCTTTAGTTTTAGACAAACCAGTGAGTGTTTATGACTTACCTGATTTTGAAATCGGCTCATGCTACGTTCAAGATGCCTCGCCACAATTATCTGCATCCTTATTAGATCCGCAAAATACTGATCTCATTCTCGATGCTTGTAGTGCCCCCGGTGGTAAGAGCACCCATCTTAGTGAATTAGCACCAGAATCTAACATTATTGCCTTAGACAGTGACGGACAAAGATTGGAGAGGGTCAAGCAAAATGCACAGCGCTTTAACATTAATAATATAGAGATTATTGAGGGCGATGCCCAGCAACAAGACTGGTGGAATGGAAAACACTTTGACAAAATCCTGCTCGATGCCCCTTGCTCGGCCACCGGTGTGATTCGCCGTCATCCCGATATCAAGTTACTTAGAAAGCCTAAAGATATTACTGCCTTGGTTGAGCTACAAGCTCAAATTTTGGATAATTTGTGGCAAATGCTAAAACCTGGTGGCACTTTGCTTTACGCAACCTGCTCTATTCTAAAAGCTGAAAATGAATTTCAAATCGCTGACTTTCTTTACAGCCATGACGATGCTAGTGAAATTAAAATTGACTTAGATTGGGGTATTAAAACAGTCATTGGCAGGCAACAACTTCCTAGCCATGAATTTGATGGATTTTATTACGCTAAAATAAGGAAAACCTCTTAAAGTATAGCGCCAGAATAATCCAATCAACCTGTAATCAAATACTTTTCAGCGCGTTCAATATCCTCAATCAAACCGCTCAGCACGATATGATCATCGTCACGAATTCGAGTTTCTGCAGAAGGATTTTCACCTCTAACATGTCCGCGCTTAATCGCCTCAACCTTGACATTATAATTTTCAAGATGTAGGTCTTCTAGGCGATGGCCAATGGCATGCATCGAACCCTCAACCAATACGCTATGAATAACACCCTTCATCACTTGATGTTGTTCCATCGGATTATCATCCTCACCAGGATAAAAATTTTCAAGAATTTTATAACGATCTTGACGAATTTGGCGCGTCTGCCTTAACACTTTACTTGCTGGTTGACCAATCATTAACAATAAATGTGAAGCCAGCATAATGCTAGATTCAAAGGTGTCAGGAATCACCTCAGTTGCTCCTGCTTCAAACAATTCATTAAGATGCGAATCATCTAATGTGCGCACCAAAATAGGTATGTCTTTATTGATTAGCCGAGTAGTTTTGATGATTTTTAACGTCGCATGAAAATCACTAAAAGTAATAATCATCACCTTGGCCTTGTTAATTTCTGCCGCCATTAAAATACTTTGTTTAGCGGCGTCACCATAATAAACCGCCTCACCCGCATCATGGGCTTCATGCACGCGCTTAATATCCATATCCAACACAATAAATGGGTGGTTTGCCTTGCGCAAAAAACGCTCAACTGTTTGGCCAACACGGCCAAATCCACACAAAATAACATGATCACTCAAGTATTTACTTTCTTCAATAATGGTATTTTCAATTTCTTGATGATTGTTAGAGTAAGAATCTTTATGTATAAATTTTGTAATTCTGCCATTAAATTTAATCATAAATGGCGCTAATGACATACTCAAGACCGCAGCAGTTAATAAAATATTACCCGTTTCATTCGGTAGCAAATCAAACGAAAAAGCCAAGCTTAACAATACTAAACCAAATTCTCCCACTTGCGACAAAGACAAGGCGATGCGCAAAGATACCCCGCCTTCTTTACAAAATAATCGGGCGGTCATATAAAGGATTCCCCCTTTAATCAAAATAATTGCCAAAGTAATCAGCATAATAACCCAAAAATGTTGGGTTATTATTTCAATAGAAATCGACATACCGATAGTGACAAAAAATAGCCCTAGTAAAATATCCTGAAAAGGTCGGATATCTGCTTCAATCTGATGCCGGTATTCAGTTTCACTAAGCATTGTGCCTGCCAAAAAAGCACCCAGTGTCATCGATAGCCCCATTTCTTCAGTAAAGGCTGCTGCACCTAATGCAACGGTTAAAACCGTTAACGTAAAAAGCTCTTGGGACTTGGCGCTAGCCACTTCATGAAATAACGGCTTAAGTAAATATTTACCAATCATGTGAATTAAAACAACCACAAATATACCTTTTAAAAAGGCTGTGCCTAATACCCAAGATATGCCATTACCATCGCCGCTCATTGCCAAAGCAGGAATAAGAATCAATAATGGAATAACCATAATGTCTTGGAAAATAAGAATACCCAGTGCAGAACGACCATGCCTAGATCTAATTTCAGATTGTTCAGTTAATTGCTTAATCACAATGGCAGTTGAAGAAAGCGCAAAAGCACTCGCAATAACAATACTGGTATTTGTGTCCAAACCTGCCAAATAAGCAATCAAATAAATCACGGTAGCGGTTACAAAAACCTGTACAGCACCCATACCAAACACTTGTCTGCGCATGGCTATCATTTGTCCAATAGAAAATTCCAAACCAATTGCAAATAATAAAAACACAATACCAAATTCAGCCAAAAGCTCAATATTCTCTGCTTTATCAATAAATCCAAATCCATTTGGACCGACAATAACACCGACAATAATGTAGCCTAAAATAGGTGGAAAATGCAAACGACGCGATATAGAAACCGTCATTACTGCAATGGCGAGTAACAAAACAATTTGTATTAATAAGTGTTCGTTCATCATTAAATAAAAATGCCGGTTTGGTTGCTTAAAATATTTTTTTTATTTTAAAAACCTCATTATAAATCAATTTAAGGTGCTTTCTTAAATTGCTTCCGTGACACCTCAACAAATTTAGAGATGAGTCGGCTTATCAAAAAAGAACCTTGCTAAAATTTAGCAAATTTTCAATATAGGCTAATGTGGGTAAAAATTAGCGTCTAAATGATATAAATTTTAATAAAAAACGACTAAAAAACCTTATTTATAGCTTATATTCGGCTGATTTTAGAGTTTTATCGAGTTTTGATCCATGTCTATAAAAAAATTTGAAAATTTTACGAATTAACTAAATGTGATTAATTAGGCACCTAATAAATACGTTTTTTCCAGCGATTGATTTTATTACGTCAAACTTCAAAAGAAGGTAGAATGATTTTGTCTTTA
>JAPYQD010000199.1 GCA_029937335.1 Gammaproteobacteria bacterium | reverse complement strand
AATCGTTATTCTATTTTGTTTGCACATCCAACTGAGCAAATTGTTCTAAATAATTTAGATGAGTTTGATTTTTTATCAACACTAGAATCAAGCATTGACATGCCTGCTATTCAGAGTGATTTACCCTTTACTGGCGGTTGGTTTGTGTATTTGTCGTACGAGTTGATTGGGCAGATTGAGCCTGTTTTAAAGGATGATTTGCATTCAGGCGATCAAGCGGTGGCGATTGCTGTCAAGATCCCAACAGCGATTATTATTGACCATACCGATGACCAAACTTATTTGTTAGATCAGTTTGATGATCAAGCGCGTATTGATCAAGTGTTAGCAGATATTGGGCACTTAAGTGAGATTGAAGCTGTTGCTATTAAAGGTGCTTTGTCTTGGGAAGAGGAAAGTAAGTTTCTCTCAGGTGTGCAGCGCAGTCGTGACTATATTGTAGCTGGTGATGTGTTTCAGGTGAATCTATCACGACAATGGCAATATCAGCTCGATTCGGAAATTGCACCAGTGCAAATCTATCAAGCTTTAAAACACTCTAATCCGGCGCCGTTTTCCGCTTTGGCACGGTTCGAAGGCTTTAGCATTATCTCTTCCTCGCCTGAACGTTTGTTTAGCGTAAATGGTGATCAAATAGAAACTCGTCCAATTGCAGGTACGCATCCGCGTGGCAGTGGTGAAGAAGACGAGCGCTTAAAGGCACAGCTGATCAACCATCCCAAGGAGCAAGCTGAACACATTATGTTGCTAGATTTGGAACGCAATGACTTGGGTAGGGTGTGTGAGTATGGTTCAGTGCATGTAAATGAGATTATGACTTTAGAAAGCTATCCTTATGTACATCATATTGTTTCTAATATTAAGGGCAAGCTAAGGGCAGGTGTTGGTATTAAAGCGCTAGTGCGGGCTTTGTTTCCGGGTGGTACGATTACCGGTTGCCCTAAGATTCGCTGCATGCAGATTATTGCTGAATTAGAGCAGATGCCGCGCCAGGCTTATACGGGTTCATTGGGTTACATTAGTAGCAATGGCAAGATGGATTTTAATATTCTGATTCGTACCATCACTCAGCAAGACAACACACTAACATTGCGTGCCGGTGCTGGCATTGTGTTTGATTCAGTGGCTGAGCGTGAGCTCGAAGAGACCCAGCACAAAGCTGAGGGTATGTTAAAAATCTTTGATCAAGCTATTAAGGCTGAAACTTAGAGGTCATCGGGTAGCGACGCTCTTTACCAAAGGCATTCTGGCTAACTTTAGGCCCTGGAGCAGATTGTCGGCGTTTGTATTCGTTGTTTAACACCATACTGCTAATGCGCTTAACGGTGTCTTGATTAAAACCTTGCTGAGTAATGTGTTGAATCGATTGCTTGTGTTCAACGAATAATTCTAAAATCGCATCTAGCTCTTCATAAGGCGGCAATGAATCTCGATCTATTT
>JAPYQD010000198.1 GCA_029937335.1 Gammaproteobacteria bacterium | reverse complement strand
TCATAATCCAACTCACTAGCAGTAGTGGTAACTCGATGAAGCTTGGCTTTTAAAAATGTACGTTGCATGGCTTTTATTTTAAATATGTAGAGATAATTAGTTACATTTTTTTAGGAAAAACATTTTGATTTTTTACAAGGCAAATTATTTTCATGGCGCAGGAGCATACAAAAAGTATGTGACAAGCTATGAAAATAATTTAACACCGTAAAAAACAAAAGGTTATCCTAAAAATTGGATCATGATGCCGGCAGCGATTGCCGAACCTATCACACCCGCAACATTAGGGCCCATCGCATGCATAAGTAAGAAATTATGTGGATTAGACTCTAAGCCCACTTTGTTTGAAACACGGGCGGCCATTGGTACAGCGGAAACACCAGCAGAACCAATCAAAGGGTTGATCTTATTTTTACTAAAGAGATTCATGGTTTTTGCCATAATCACACCACAGGCAGTACCAATTGCAAATGCCACCATGCCTAACACCAAAATACCTAAAGTCTCAGGTTGTAAGAATTTGTCTGCCATCAGTTTTGAGCCAACGGCCAAACCTAAAAAGATAGTTACAATGTTGATCAAGGCATTTTGAGTGGTATCGCTCAAGCGATCAACCACACCCGATTCTTTCATCAAGTTACCAAAGGCAAACATGCCTAAAAGTGGTGCTGCATCTGGCAATAATAAAGCCACCAACATCAATAACATGATTGGAAAAATAATTTTCTCTGCTTGAGAGACTTCGCGCAATTGCACCATCTCAATTTGACGCTCTTTTTCTGTTGTCAATGCGCGCATGATCGGTGGCTGAATCAGTGGCACTAACGCCATGTAAGAATACGAAGCGACCGCAATCGCGCCGAGTAAATCAGGCGCAAGTTTTGAGGCTACGTAAATACTGGTCGGACCATCGGCGCCACCAATAATACCAATGGCTGCAGCATCGGTTAAGCTGAAATCAAAAACACCTATTGTGGTTAAACCAATCGCACCGAGCAAGGTCGCAAAAATACCAAACTGTGCAGCAGCACCCAGTAATAACGTTTTAGGGTTGGCAAGTAATGGGCCAAAATCAGTCAACGCACCCACACCCATAAAGATAATTAATGGAAACGCGCCAGACTCAATACCAATCACATAAAACACATGCAAGATACCGCTACCCTCAGCAATGCCAGCGCCAGGAATATTGGCTAGGATCGCACCAAAACCAATCGGTAATAATAATAACGGCTCAAAGTTTTTAACAATGGCCAAGTATAGAAGTAACATACCTACCAACAGCATAAGGCCTTGACCCCACACCATTTGGTTTAAACCAGTATTACTCCAAAGTAAATTTAATTGTTCCATGCTAAATTATGCGAGTGTTAATAAAGTTTGCCCTACCGTTACCGAATCACCTTCTTTAACGCTGATCTCTGTAACCACACCACCTCG
>JAPYQD010000197.1 GCA_029937335.1 Gammaproteobacteria bacterium | reverse complement strand
GTCTTATTCATAATTTTTAACTCATATTTATTACGAATCGAACCATCGGATAGCTGTACAAAAAGTGGCTGTCGATCATGTAGCACTTTAAGATCCATCGGTGCAAGACTAAACAAGCCAGCCCCTAACACTGATAAAGCTAGCACTAAAATAGTTGAATACACGATTACCCTAGGGCGCTTATATAAAGCAACAAAAGGTTTATTAAATTTCATTTCGTCAAGCGAGGTATAGCGAATTAAGCCTGTCGCTTTACCAACTTTGGTCATCACTGAATCACAGGCATCAATACACAAGCCACAAGTAATACAACCATATTCTTGCCCTTGACGAATGTCAACACCGGTCGGGCACACAGCCACACATTGATGGCAATCAATACAATCACCTTGGCCTTCAGTATACTGACCTTTCGAAAGCTTGCCACGCTGCTCTCCACGATAATGATCATAGGTTGGCATAATGGTTTGCTTATCAACCATCGCGCCTTGAATACGGGCATAAGGACAAATCCACAAACACGTTTGTTCACGCATATGTCCTGCAAAAGTGTAAGCACCTAATGAAATGGCAGCAGTAATACTAAGCGTCGTGCTAGAGGCAGAGCCATCAAAATAATCAGACCAGGACACGCCAAAATACAACATCCAAGTAACGCCAGATAAAAAAGCAATGGCTAGCCAAACCACATGTTTACTAATTTTAATCCGGATTTTGGTTAAATCCCACGGCGCCACTTCTAGCTTTCGACGCTTAACAGGCGGCCCTTCAAAAAATTCTTCAACTTTGGTGAACATGTCTGTCCAAACTGTCTGGAAACAAAAGTAACCACAAAACACGCGGCCCAATACGGTGGTCATTGCCGCCAGTAGAATGGCTAAAAATAACAACACCATGGTTAGCATCCAGAGATCTTGTGGAAAGATGGTGACATCAAACAGGTGATACTGTCGCTTTTCAATATCAAACAATATTGCCTGCTGCCCATTCCAAGTAATATAAGGCGCAATAAAAAAAGGCAGCCAAACCAAAGTACCAAACCATTTAAGCAATCGAAATTTACCACCCATACGCTTAGCATGAACGGTCTTTTCACCTAAATTTTGCACCCATTGTTCACCTTCTGTATATAGGTTGTCTACTTGGATATTGTCTTTGCTCATTCCCCTCTCATTTGGCATTGAATCAATTCGCAACATCATATCATTAATACACTTACTGATGCATTGATATAGGTCAATAACACGCCTCTGATATAATGTTCATTTTTTATTTAATGGATTGAGCATGAAAGATATTATTGAAACAGCTTTTGAAGATAGGGCTAACTTAACCCCACAAACAGCCAGTACAGAAATCAAACAAGCTGTTGCTGAGGCTATCCATTTATTAGATTCTGGCCAAGCTCGTGTTGCTGAGCAACAAGCGATTGGCGATTGGAC
>JAPYQD010000196.1 GCA_029937335.1 Gammaproteobacteria bacterium | reverse complement strand
TCAGAGGAAAAGGCCTTGATTTAAGGTTCTTAACGATCTATTAATGGGTTTTTTGCTTAAAAACAGTGGGATTGAGAGGGATGTTTTAGAAATATTGGAAATATTGAAGATGGATGAGTTTGCTTTGGTAAAGAACAGTCTATCTATAAGAGTGGGCAATAATTAAATAATAATTAAGGGAAGATGGAAAGGAATAATAAGGAGAGATCTTTTTGTTAATTAAGTAGGGGTTGGTATTAATAGGCGATAAAAAACCAGTCACAAGGGCTGGTTTTAGTCGTCATGTTTTAAAGGGTTTAATTAATTATTAATTTTTCGCGTTGATGATGCGGCTGGTGAAAGTGCATAGCCCTGCTTTCCATAAATAGTGCTTGTATCACCAAAGACATCGTTTGTCTGCTGTAAAGCGTGATCCCTAAGCACTCTACCAACGCCAAAAGTTTCGGCCTTGGCACGTACATAACCATCTGACAAACCAAAGGCTGCAAAATCATCAACAATAAATGTTTTATCTTGGCCGCCAACTTCTTGCAGTGTTGAGGCAAAGTCTGTTTCCTTTAGCCAGTTACTTGGCTCGACTCTATCCTGAAAACTAGGCATGGTGTCAATCGGTCGAAACACTGGGTTTTGTCTATACTGCGTTAATGATTGGGGGCGAGCACCATAACGACTTAAGTTCGCCGCATCGTTTCTAGGGCCCCAGTTACCGCTAGTGCCAAAAGGATTCCAATCAGAATTGTTAGCCCAAGGTGCTTGGTTGTTATAACCAGTGCCCATACCAAAAGGCGACCAACTGGTGTTGTTTCCATTCCAAAACGCACTAACAGCGCTTGAGGATATGACTAATATAGCAGCTAAAAACTTCATTCTTCTCATGGGTTTCAATTATTAGGTTTAACTTGCATATTATTATATCATCATACAGCGCCCGCCATCAACGATGGCGTTAAAACAAATAGCTCATTTTGGCAAAAATTCGATCGTTATTTTTGTAAGCATTAATAGTAAGATTGTCGCCGCCAATATAATCAATAATGCCGCCACTAACTGATGTTTGATCATCTAGTGCATAATCTAGAGATACTCTGGCAGAGCCGCCATCTTGCCCATGGCTACCAAACACACTAAGCACTGCACTTAAATCCAGCGTTTGATTTAGGTAGGATTGGTTAAAACGCACCACTTGCTGAACTTCTTTTTCTGGTTTATAACCGTTTAATTTAATATTAATTGCAGTGGAATAATCATGGATATTTCTCATTGCGATTTCATAGCCAATTGATCCGTCAGTAATGCCATTATACTCAAAGCCTAATAAAGCATCTGTTCTAGCTTTGGCGTCACTCACCCCGTTATATTTAATATGATCAAAATGGGCAATTTCAGCCTTTAACAAATAACTACCGATAACTTGATTGTAGGCCGCACCCAACATTTTTGATTTATTATCA
>JAPYQD010000032.1 GCA_029937335.1 Gammaproteobacteria bacterium | reverse complement strand
AGCATTTGTAGCGTGCCGTTAAAGCCTGATATAACGATATCAGTAGCGTATTTTTTAACACCGTCTTGCTCGTAGCTTCTGGTTTGGAGTTTACCTTCAACGTAAACTTTAGAGCCTTTATCTAAATATTGGCCAGCGATTTCAGCAAGTTTGCCAAATACACTTACGCGATGCCATTCTGTTTTTTCTTGTTTTTGGCCGGTGTTTTTGTCGGTCCAAGACTCTGAAGTTGCAACTGATAAATTAGCAATTGCATTGCCGTTTGATGCGTATTTAACCTCGGGTTTTGCGCCTAAATTACCTACTAAAATTACTTTGTTGATTCCTGCCATTTTGTTACTCTCCCGTTGGTTTCTGTTGTTTCATGGTGAGTATTACCACCCACCAAATTATTGCCATAAATGTGGTGAATAAGAATACACTATTTAAGTCGTATGTGTTGTAAATCCACCCACCAAAAACACCACCAATGAAGGCGCCTAAAAATTGTGAGGTAGAGTACATACCCATTGCTAGACCGCGCTTATCGCTGTTTGCAGTCTTAGAAATAAGTGATGGTAGCATGGCTTCCATGGCGTTAAAGGCAATAAAGAATAACGCCAGTAAAATAAAGAAAGTGGTGTAGTTAAGCGGGGTCTGATAAAACAAGATTTGGCTTATAATCATAATGGAGATAGCGATAAGCAACATGGTTTTGTGCTTGTGGTATTTTTCGGCCAAAATGATCATAGGCAACATGCCAACAAAGGAAACCAACATTACCGGTAGGTACATGGTCCAGTTGTCATTTAAATCGGTGGCAATAATGTTGTTTTCTACTAGTAGTTTTGGCATAACAATAAAAGCACAAGTCAAAATTAAATGCAGGGTGAAGATACTGAAATCTAATTTAAGTAATTTAGAAGTTAAGACTTGTTTAATGTTTGAGACTGATAAGGTGTATTGCGCGTGCGGCTTAACATGAGGCAAAGTAAAGACGATGCCTAGTGCAGCAATAGACAAGCCGGCAATCACCCAAAAAAGCCCAGAAATACCTAAATTGACCGTGATTAGTGGACCAATGAGTAATGAGAGCATAAACGCCATACCGATTTGCATACCGACAAAGGCGTTAGCTTTAGCACGTTGAGCAGGCGAAACAAAATCAGCCAAGAAGGCCATTAGCACCGCAGAGATCGCACCACCGCCTTGTAAGGCTCTACCGATTACCACACCGATAATATCAGTGGCATTGGCGGCAACGACACTACCAATAAAGAAGATAATTAAGCCAACAATAAGCATTGGTTTACGACCGTATTGATCAGATAAATAGCCAAATGGGATTTGTAGTAGTGCTTGGGTTAGGCCGTAAATACCAATAGCAAGGCCAATTAAGTAGGGCGTGGTGCTTTCATATTCAGAGGCGTAAACCGAAAAAACAGGGAAAATCATAAACAACCCGAACATACGAGTCGCCATAATAGATGAGATTTTAAGCGCGAAAAAGCGCTCTTGCTTGTTCATTAATGCGGGTTAAATTTAGTCTTCTAGCGAGTAGTGCGGTGTGTAGAGTGGGTAGCTCTTTTTGAGTACACGGCGCGCATCTTTAGCCAGTGTGTTAGCGCTGATAACATCGTAGTTATATGCCATTAAATGTAGTGCTGCTGGTATTGATGGCGTATTAGGGTATTTTTCAATAATGTATTTGCTGCGGTTAATAGCGGCGATGTTAGCGCCTTTTTTGGTATAGAAAATTGCCACAAAAAGCTCGTGTCTAGAAAGGATGTTTCTAAGGATGATTAGGCGTGATTTTGCTTCTTCTGAATATTCAGTTTTTGGAAATTTTTCAATTAAAGCAAGGTAGTAATTGAAAGCATCGCGTACTGAGTTGACATCACGTTGGGCATTGTCAGTAATGTATTCATCTAAGATTGAGCGAGATTTGTCTTCTGAAATAACGCCGCGTAAGTAGTATGCATACGGAGTTGAAAAATGATTTGGGTAGAGTTTAATATAGCTATTCAGGCGATCAATGGCTTGGTCGTAGTCTTCACTTTTATAAAGAGCGTAGGCGATTTCTAGCTTGGATTGTAGGGCATATTTTGAGCCGGGGTAAGCTGCTTGTAGTTGTTCATAAAGCTCGATACCTTTATCCAAAGAGCCTGCTGAAATTTGTTCTTTGGCTTCTTCAAAAAAAGTTTTAGGTGACCAACCTTTGGTAATAGATTCTCTTTTGGTTTCTTCTTCCCAAAAACAACCGCTCAGTGACAGGGTTAACAAAGGCAAAATTAAAACAAGCTTGAGTATATTTTTCATTGATTTTAGGTAAATTTATTACTAATATTGCGTAGCATTATACTGAGGTGATTGTATTATAATGGCAAAGATTTATCCATAATTTAACCCTATTTTCTTTTAATGAGCTTATTTGAAAAAAGAATTCTGATTAGTGATCTGTGTGAGGTGCTAGACGCTTATATGCCTAAAGAACAGGTAGAGAGTGTTTATCAGGCTTATATTGTGGCTGCTATTGCGCATGATGGGCAATTTCGCCGCTCAGGCGAGGCCTATGTATTCCACCCGATTAACGTGGCAATGATTTTGGCTGAGTTAAAGCTGGATTATTATTGTATTACCGCAGCACTATTGCACGATTGTATTGAAGATACGACGTTAACACATCAAGATATTGTTGATGATTTTGGTGAAGATGTGGCACATATTGTACAAGGGGTTTCAAAACTCACCGGTTTAGAGTTCCATTCAAGTATTGATCAGCAGGCGCAAAACTTTAGAAAGCTATTTTTAGCCATGAGTACGGATATGCGGGTGATGATGATCAAGCTTGCTGATCGTTTACACAACATGCGCACACTCAAATCAATGCGTCGTGACAAACAACTTAGGATTGCCAAAGAAACCGCTGAAATTCATGCGCCTATTGCTAGGCGTTTGGGTTTGAATAGTATTAGGGTTGAGCTGGATAACTTGTGTTTTGAGATTATTAGTCCTTATCGATATAAAGTATTAATACATCAGATTAAAAAACAATGCGGTAATCGTAAAAAGATTATTACCCATATTCAAAGGGAAATTGAAAACCGACTTAAGCAGGAAGGTTTGAGTGGAGTAAAAATTACTGGGCGTCAAAAACAACCTTGCAGTATTTATAAAAAAATGAAAATCAAGCAACTGAAGTTTTCCCAAGTGCTTGATATGTATGCTTTTAGAGTGATTGTAGATGATGTGGCACAGTGCTATCAAGCATTGGGCATTATTCATAATTTGTATAAGCCTTTGCCTGGAAAATTTAAAGATTATGTGGCGTTGCCTAAATCGAACGGCTATCAGTCATTACATACGGTGTTGTTTGGGCCAAACAAAATCTTTATTGAGGTACAGATTCGATCAGAAGATATGCATTTTGTTTCTGAGTACGGTATTGCTGCACATTGGCATTATAAGAGTGATGCTAGTAACCCTGCAGAATTAGCGAGTAATTGGCTGGGTTCGTTATTAGAAATTCAGAAAAACTCAGGTACTTCAGTTGAGTTTTTGGAAGAAACTAAGACTGATTTATTCCCCTCAGAGGTGTTTATATTTACCCCTAAAGGTGAGATTATTCAACTGCCTTATAAATCAACCGTGCTGGATTTTGCCTATGCGATTCATACCAGTGTGGGCAATCGAACCCTAAAGGCTAAGGTGGACCAAGTCAATGCATCGATTTCAGCGGAGTTAAAATCAGGGCAGACGATTGAAATTATCACTGATAAAAAAGCCAAACCACACCCGACTTGGTTACAAATAGCCGTTACCGCCAAAGCTAAAGCCTCTATCAAGGCCAAATTAAAAGAAGAGTCTACTTCTGAGTTGATACAGCTGGGAGAGTACTTACTAAGTAATGCTTTGGAGTATCAAGGTGGTGGTGAGCCGATTAGTGAAGAGAGTTGGCAGGCGTGTTTGCAAGACTTTAAGTGTGACTCTAAAGAAGATTTGTATATGAAAATCGGCCTGTCTGAAGCAATGGTATCTGTTGTGCTCAACAAGCTTCAATGTGATGGTGATCATTGTGTGATTAAGAATATCAGCATTACAAAAACTCAAGGTAAGGCCATTAGCTTTGCGCATTGTTGTTATCCAATTCCGGGCGATAAAGTGGCGGGTGTTTTAACCACTAGCAAGGGTTTGGTGATGCATCAGTTTGACTGTGGCAATTTGATTCATGCCAAGCAAAAAAATGAACAATGGCTAGAGATTGATTGGCAAGCAGATGAAGCTGAAGAGTTTGAAGTATTGATTCGAGTTCAGGTAGAAAATCGCCGCGGTATGCTGGCCTCTATTGCCAACGTGATTGCCCAAATTGGTGTTAATATTGAACACTTGGAAGTAGAAGAAAAAGACCACTCAATGAAGGCGCTGAATTTGGTGATTAGTGTGGCAAATACTGGCAAGCTAGACGAGGCCCTGTATGCGATAAAAAGCTTAGAATTTGTACGCTCAGTTGCACGGGCATAATATTTACAAAAACAGGTGAATTTTCACCCTTAGTAAGCTCAATTTTTGATTAAAATTAGGCTTAATCTTTTATGCTTATTTTCCAAGGTATTAATATGAAATGGACCGACTCTCTTGATATTGCAATTGCGCTAGACGAGGCACACCCTGACTTTGACCCAACTTTTATTAATTTTGTCGATTTAAGACAAATGGTTATTGCATTAGAAGAGTTTGATGATAAAGAGGATAAATCAGGCGAAAAAATTCTTGAAGCGATTCAAATGAACTGGCTCGAAGAAAAAGAATGAAATTAATCAAGTTATTTATTGTATTTGTTGTATTGAATTTAGGCGCCGCCCAAGCAGTATTAGAAGTTACTGTGGTAAAAAAGGATGAAAATGCCTTTCCCATTATTGTTAGCCATTTTGAATTAGTCGGAAAGGGTGCGCAAGACAAAGATATTTCTAAAATTATTCAGGCCAATTTAGAGCGCTCAGGGCGTTTTAACGTGGTAATTCCAGAGGCTATCATTACTCAAGATGTTGATGCACAGTATTGGAAGCGTCAAAACATTGAAGCGGTAGTAACCGGCAGTATTGAGCAACAAAGTGACAAGATTTATAAGCTTTCTGTGAGTTTGTTTGATGTTTATAGTAACAAACAATTATTCACTAAGACCACCCGAGTGCATGTCAGTGGCTTTAGAAAAGTAGCACACCAACTTAGTGACCATATTTATGAAGCCTTATTAGGTGAAAGCGGCTCGTTTAACACGTTGCTAACTTACGTTACAGTAACCACTGATGCCAAAGGTGATAAGGAATACCGACTGAATATTTCTGATTCTGATGCGATGAATGTTAAGAGTCGTATTAAACTAAAAACCCCTATTCTTTCCCCGGTTTGGTCGCCTGATCGTCAATATGAGCACAAGAAAATTGCCTACGTTTCTTTTGAAAATGACCGATCTGAAGTGTTTGTTTGGCATCCGTATACTCGCCGAAAAATTGAAAAATTACCACGCTTTGATGGTATTGCCTCAGCACCAAGCTGGCATCCGAGCGGCAAAAGTTTGGTATTAACTTTGTCTAAAAAAGGCAATAAAGATATCTATTCTTACAATCTGGCTGATAAAAAACTAACCCGACTAACGCACAACCCCAGTATTGACACTGAAGCCAGCTATTCACCAGATGGCACACAGCTTGCCTTTACTTCTAACCGATCAGGGCAAGTACAAATTTATATTAAAAATCTAACCACAGGTAAGATTAATCGAGCCACCTTTGAAGGTCGATACAATGCCAAAGCAGTATTTTCACCTGACGGAAAAAGCTTAGCAATGGTGCACCGAGTTGACAACGATTACCGTATTGCTATGCTAGATATTAAAACCAAAGATTTAAGTGTGATGACTAACAATGAGTTAGATGAGTCGCCTTATTTTTCCCCAAATGGTGATATGATTATTTTTGCTACCAATCGTAATAACAAAGGCTTGTTGTCAGTGGTGTCGGTAGAAGGCAACCGATCTTACGAGCTTTCTTCGCAAACAGGCGAAGTGAGAGAACCAAATTGGTCAACTTATTTAGAAAAATAACAACCGGAGAATAAAATGAAAAAACTTATACTATTACCCTTTGTCGCCATACTCAGTGCTTGTACAGGCACCGGTGGTTTTTTAGAGTCTAATACTGTGGTGATCGAAGAAAGAGGCGCCGAAGGCAAAACAGTTGATGCGATTGTGCGTGATGAGTCTAGCTTTAACTGGAGTGATTTAACTAAGCCATTCAACAAAGCCACCAACACAGCCCAAGCAAATGCTAAGGATCAGGCGGTGGCTAAGTTAAAGGCCAGCGATACTAATTTTGTTTTGTATTTTTCTTATGATGGTGCTGATATTGGCGATAAAGCCACACAAGAAATTATCAAACACGCAAACTTTATGAGAGATAATCCGAGCGTTAAATTACGCTTAGAAGGGCATGCAGACGAGCGTGGAACACGTGAGTACAACCTTGCTTTGGGTGAAAACCGAGCGCTAAGTGTCAAAGAAGTATTGGGTTTGTACGAAGGCCTAGATGGCAGAATTGAAGTGATTAGCTTTGGTGAAGAAAGCCCAATTGCGAAAGCGCATGATGAAAGCGGTTGGGAAAAGAATCGACGTGTTGAATTTATTTACCAATAAAGGTTAAAGGCAAATGAAACGTTTGGGTTGGGTAGTGTTGATTGGGTTGTTTGCGATGCAAGCACCACTTAATGCGCTTGCCTTAAATGTAGAAAAAGTAGCTAAAGATAACTATAAAAACCTTAAAAAGTTAAAAAAAGCCAACCGAAAAATGGTTGGTCATATCGAACAACTACAAGAACAGCAAAAGACTTCTAATCAAAAAATTACTGAATTATTCCATTTAATGGAATACAAGAAGTCTTCTAACGTAGTAAAAGAAACCATGGCGCGCGTTCGAGAAGAAGATCGTAAGGCTAAGAAGATTTATACCAATGCAAGAAGCTTGCTAGTAACTGACCAATACAGCCAATCTATTGATTTATTTTTGAGCTACCTAGACGCTTACCCAAATAACAATTATGTGCCTGATGCTACGTATTGGCTAGGTAAAGCCTATGCGGCTAAAGGCGATCGTCATAATGCTAAAAGGGTGCTTGTTGGCTTTCAAAGTGACTATCCGCTACATCACAAATTTTCTAATTCAATGCATGAATTGGCTATTATTCATCACGAAATTAAAGATGATAAAAAAGCCGTTGAGTTACTAAAGCTGATGATTAAGAAGTTTCCAAACCATAATTCTATCTTTCAAGTTAAAGCTTTGTTAAAGGAGATTCAAACACCTGAAGTAGAAGCAGTAGAAGATGTGGTGGTGATAGATGCCGAGCCTAAAGCTGAAACAACTGACACCAAGTAAAAAGTGAAAGTTTTATCCATCCCTAGTGTTGCGCTAGATGCGTTATGTCAGCTTAACACTCAGCGCTATCCTTTTTTATTAGAAAGTGTTAATCACAATCAGTCTAATCGTTATTCTATTTTGTTTGCACATCCAACTGAGCAAATTGTTCTAAATAATT
>JAPYQD010000195.1 GCA_029937335.1 Gammaproteobacteria bacterium | reverse complement strand
TAAATCAATCAAAATTAGTCTTTATTTTATCTTTTTACTGATTATCAACCGCTTCTCTCAGCGATTTTCCCGGCTTAAAAAACGGTACAAACTTTTCACCGACTTGCGTTCGTTCACTGGTTTTAGGATTAATACCCAAACGCGCTTTTCGATGTTTTTTATAAAAACCACCAAACCCTCTAATTTCAACCCCATCACCTGAAACAATGCCTTGTGTTAACGCCTCTAAAATTACTTCAACAGAAGCTTTAGCATCAACCTTAGAAAGGTCAGAATGATTGGATAAATTAAAAATAAGATCGGTTTTTTTCATGATTAATATCAGTCATATATCGCTATACAACTGATTAAAAAGCTTTATTTACTTCTTTGCTTTTTTCAATAAATCACCTAAAGTAGAACCTGTTGCCTCGTCAGAAGATTGCTTATTGTAATCTGCCATCGCTGCTTGTTCTTCCACAGAATCTTTAGCTTTAATACTGACTGAAATGTTACGAGATCTTCTATCAACATTAACAATAACCACTTCAACTTCAGTGCCTGTTTTTAAGACTGTTGTTGCATCTTCAACACGCTCTTGTGAAATTTCACCGGCTTTTAAGTAACCTGTAATATCATCTGCTAAAGTAATGACCGCACCTCTTGGATCTACTTCAGCAATCACACCTTTAACAATTGCGCCTTTCTTGTTAGATGAAGCATACGACATGAAGTCATCTTCTTCTAATTGTTTAATACCTAAAGAGATACGCTCTTTTTCAGCGTCAATATTTAGAATAACCACTTCAAGCTCTTGGCCTTTAGAGTAGTTAGACACCAATGTTTCTGAAGATTGTTTTTCCCATGAGATGTCTGCTAAATGAATAAGACCATCAATACCGCCTGGAAGACCAACAAATAAACCAAAGTCAGTAATTGATTTAACCGTTACGCCAATCTTATCGCCCTTATTACAGGTTGCTTCAAATGCTTCCCAAGGGTTTTCTTGTGCTTGCTTCATTGATAATGAAATACGGTGCTTAGATTCTTGAACGTCTAATACCACTACATCAACTTCTTGACCGAGTTTAACGATCTTAGAAGGACGTGCATTTGCATTAGTCCAATCCATTTCTGATACGTGAACCAAACCTTCAACACCGTCTTCGATGCGTACAAACGCGCCGTAGTCAGTAAGGTTAGATACTGTACCAGTAACTTTCTTGCCAATTGGAAGACGGTCTGAAATATTATCCCAAGGACTAGCAGTCAACTGCTTAAGGCCTAGTGACACACGCATCTTCTCTTTGTCGTAGTTAAGAACTTTAACCTTAATCTTATCACCAATCGTCAATTTCTCAGATGGGTGGTTAACACGTGTCCATGAGATGTCTGTAATGTGTAGTAAACCATCAACACCACCAAGATCAACGAATGCACCGTAATCAGCCAAGTTCTTAACGATACCATCGATTTCTTTA
>JAPYQD010000194.1 GCA_029937335.1 Gammaproteobacteria bacterium | reverse complement strand
CTTAATTTTGATAATTTTAAAATATCTCTTAAGGCCTCTGAAATATTCATGACCGTGTTTGCCTATAAACAACTGGCTTCACAAATTGATAATCCATTGCATTTAGGTATTACAGAAGCTGGCTCATTTAGAGCAGGTACGGTGAAGTCTGCTATTGGTTTGGGTTTATTGCTTTCTGAAGGTATTGGCGATACTATTCGTGTGTCGTTAGCATCTGATCCAGTGGACGAAGTTAAAGTAGGTTTTGATATTTTAAAATCTCTGCATTTACGTAAGAAGGGCGTTAATCTCATTGCTTGCCCGTCTTGTTCACGCCAAAAGTTTGATGTGATTTCGGTGGTTAATGAGTTAGAATCACGCCTTGAGGATATTGTTGATCCAATTGATGTGGCAGTGATTGGTTGTGTGGTTAATGGTCCAGGTGAGGCGAAAGCCGTTTCTGTAGGTCTAACAGGTGGTAGTCCAAACTTACTTTATATCAATGGTAAAACACATTCTAAAATTGAGAATGCCAGTTTGGTTGACGAGTTAGAAGCGCAAATACGATCTCAATTAAAACACAGTTAGTTTAACGATTAGCTCTTTTATAAGCTTTAAAGCGGTAGATTAGCTGAATTGCCCAATAGCCAACAAAAGCACTGACAACAGAAACAACCATACAGCCCAGCAAGAAAGGCTGCCAAATAACCCCAAACACTTCCCAAACATACTCTAGCGACATAACAAAGTCTTGTTGAACTTCAACACCTAGTATCCAGGCGCCTAATTTATAGCATCCGTAGTAAATGGGTGGCATGGTGACTGGGTTGGTAATCCACACTAAGGCGACTGATAAAGGTAAATTGGCCGAGAAAATAACTGCAGCTGGCGCTGCCAATATCATTTGAAAAGGCACAGGAATAAAGGCACAAAACAAGCCTACTGCAAATGCTTTAGAAATAGATCGTCGATTAAAATTCCACAAACTACGATCATGTAAATGCTCAGATAGCCAACCTAAATATTTGTGATTTTTTAAAGTTTCCGGATTGGGACTTAATCGTTTAAGTGTTTTTTTCATGATTGTGCGGCCCGAATAATAGCGTCTGCATCTAAGCCGTATAAAGTATATAGCTCTTCTTGTGAGCCTTGCTCAGTAAAGCTGTCCGGCAGCCCTAACAAGGTGAGCGTTGTATTGATTTTATGTGCATGTAATAATTCACTAACACTACTTCCAGCACCTCCTGTAATTGCATTATCTTCAATTGTAATGAGTTGCTGGTGTGTTTTAGAAAGATCTAAAATCAAGGACTCATCTAAAGGCTTAATAAAACGCATATCAACGACGGTTGCATCCAGATCTTCTCCTGCAATGAGTGCTTGGTCAAGTGTTGTGCCAAAGGCAAAGATTGCGATTTTTTTGCCAATTCTAGCAACATTAGCTTTGCCAATTTCTATTGTATTGTCACTAGTGTAATCTTTAATTAAAGAAG
>JAPYQD010000193.1 GCA_029937335.1 Gammaproteobacteria bacterium | reverse complement strand
ATGGACGCAGTTAGTCAAGAATCCAATGAATTAAGCGCAAAAAGAATCGCACTACAAAATACTTTTAAAACTCATACAGATGAAAACGGTTTTTCATATGAAGAGTGGGTTAATCCACCAGCAGGTTCTTTCTATGAAGGCTACAAAAAAGAGTTAGCTGAAATTGATAACCAAATGGCACCGCCTTTACAATACCAATCATAATCAGAATTCTGATTGGTAAGAAAAGCCCCGTTTGGGGCTTTTTTGTTTAGTGGCCAAGTTAAAAATACACTAAAAAATTATGTCTTATTTAATGTCAAATTATGCACCCCTTGAAGTTACCTTTGTTAAAGGTGAAGGTTGCTACCTGACAGATACTAAAGGTGATCAATACTTAGATGCTTTATCAGGCGTCGGTGTGGTTGGGTTAGGTCATTGCCACAAAGATATTACAGCCGCCATCCAAATGCAGGCTGGCACACTACTACATACCAGTAACTGGTATCACATTCAACACCAAGAAACCTTAGCTAAAAAATTATGCCAATTAGCTGATATGGATACCGCCTTTTTTGGCAACTCTGGCGCTGAGGCTAATGAGGCCGCTATCAAGATTGCACGCTTACACGGGCGGGCTAATAATATTGATAATCCTGTTATTCTAACAGCTAACCAAAGTTTTCATGGTCGCACCATGGCAACCCTCTCAGCTACTGGTAATGAAAAAGTACAAAACGGCTTTGCACCTTTGGTGAGTGAATTTATTCATGTTGACTTTAACGATGTTGACGCCATTACGGCACATGTAAATAATGCCAATATTGTGGCCATTATGTTGGAACCTATTCAAGGTGAAAGTGGCGTAATTATTCCAGCTGACGATTACCTTAATCAAGTGCAAGATATTTGCCAAGCTAATGACTGGCTGCTAATACTGGATGAAGTGCAGACAGGCATCGGCCGTACTGGCAAGTTATTTGCTCACGAGCACAACAACATTACCCCTGATGTTTTAACCCTAGCCAAAGGCTTGGGTAATGGCGTGCCAATTGGTGCTTGCCTAGCCAAAGGTAAGGCGGCCACCTTGTTTCAGCCTGGTTCACATGGCTCTACCTTTGGTGGCAACCCTCTGGTTTGTCAAACAGCGCTGACAGTGCTTGAGGTTATTGAAAAAAACGACATTCTTAACAACACCATACAAATGGGTGAATATCTAGTATCTGGCTTTAAATCAAAGCTAATGAATTCAGACAAAGTGGTGGAAATACGTAGTAAGGGATTAATGCTAGCCATTGAACTTAACCAAGATTGTTCAAGTTTATTAAAGGCAGCCCTTGATAAAAAACTACTACTTAATATTACAGGGCAATCAATTCGTTTGTTACCACCATTAATTATTAACAAAGCCGAGGCTGATAGTATTATCAACACAGTCTGTGAGCTAATCGATACCGTATAAACGGAGATATCAACATGACAAAACACTTTATCAATCTAGA
>JAPYQD010000192.1 GCA_029937335.1 Gammaproteobacteria bacterium | reverse complement strand
AAGTGTTGAGTAAAGTCAAACATGTCGTATTTGATAAAACTGGCACCCTGACGCTGGGGTCACCGCAGGTGAATAAGATCATCAGCCAAATGGATCACAAAGTGTTGATTGGCATCATCAGTGCGATTGAGAAACACTCTGAGCACTCGCTTGCTAAAGCAATTGTGCATTATGCAACTAAGCATAATATTGAACAGTTAGCGGATGATTTTACAATGTCGCCGGGTCTGGGTGTGTCAGCCAAAGTTGATGGTAAACGTTATTGGGTAGGTAATTTAAACTATCTTCAAGCACCTGAAAATATTGAATGGTCAGCGCAAGCCAACACATTAGAACAACAAGGACATACTTGTGTTTGGTGCGCTGATGAGCATGCTATTTTAGGATTTGTTGCGCTGAACGATCAAATCAAAAAAGATGCAAAATCCACCATTGCACAATTAAGAGCCATGGGAAAAACCGTATCTATGCTAAGTGGTGATCGCCTCCAAGTGGCGCAATCAGTGGCCAACCAGTTAGGCATTGACCATGTGAGCGCTGAAGTATTGCCAAATGATAAAGCGCAGCATATAAAGTCTTTGCAGGAGCAAGGTTTGGTATTAATGGTGGGCGATGGTATTAATGATGCGCCAGCACTCACGCAAGCAGACGTCAGTATCGCGATTGGGTCGGGTGCTGATGTGTCCGTTGCCAGTGCTGATGTCGTGGTTTTAAAGACAATACTTGCGCCTATTGTTGAGGCGATTCAACTCTCGAAACGCACACAAATAATCATCAAACAAAACATTACTTTTGCCTTACTTTATAATGCTTTGATGGTACCGTTAGCCATGATGGCCAAGGTCACACCGCTATTTGCCGCAATTGTGATGCCAATTAGCTCAATCATTGTCATTGCTAATGCATCTCGGCTGAGAAAAAATCAAGAATAGCGAATGATAATAGTATATAATTCCCCCTCTTTTAGATTTACATAAACGTTATAGACATGAAAACAGATATCCACCCTAATTATGACACCGTAAAAGTTGTATGTTCGTGCGGCAATACTTTTGAATCACGCTCAACCATTGGTAAGGAAGAATTGCATTTAGACGTATGTTCTAGTTGCCATCCTTTTTACACAGGTAAGCAAAAAATTATGGACAGTGCAGGTCGTGTTGAGAAATTTAAATCACGTTACGCTTCATTCAAGCGCTAAACACCAAACATTCAATAAAAAAAGCCACTTATGTGGCTTTTTTTATGCCCGATTATATGAGCGTTTAGGGCAAAAATCGTTATAATCATTGCACTATTATTTTTTTAATTTAACACTATGTCATTTGACTATCTTAACGCCTTATCAAAGCAACCAACAACACGCACGCCTATCTGGGTAATGCGTCAAGCAGGGCGCTATTTACCTGAGTATCGTGCCACTCGCAAGCAAGCGGGTGACTTTATGAGTTTGTGTAAAAATCCCGAGCTTGCTTGTGAAGTAACCATGCAGCCGA
>JAPYQD010000191.1 GCA_029937335.1 Gammaproteobacteria bacterium | reverse complement strand
AGAAATGTATCTGTTGTGGTGCATGTTTCCCACCATGTCCTCCAATGCAAATTAACGATCCTGAGCATTCAAAGATCGCTATTTGGATCGGTGGTAAGCACTCTAATGCACGTTCTAAGCCTTCATTCCAGAAGCTTGTTGCAGCAGGCCTACCAAACAACCCGCCAAGATGGCCGGAAGTTGGTGCTGTTGTTAAGAAAATTTTAGAAGTGTACAAAGGTGATGCTCGCGACTGGGAAAGAGTCGGTGAGTGGGTTGAGCGTATTGGCTGGCCAGCATTCTTTGAAAAGACTGGATTACCGTTTACTAAGTTCCATGTTTCTGACTGGAAAGGTACACGTCACCAGTTGAATTCATCTGCTTATATTCGTTTCTAAAGGTTAGTTAAATGAAATTTTCTATTCAAATTAACGAGGGCCCGTATCAGCACCAAGCGTCTGATACGGCGTACCAATTTGCCAAAGCGGCGATAGCAGCAGGCCATGAAATCTTTCGTGTGTTTTTCTATCATGATGGTGTTAATAACGCATCACGCTTTACCATGCCACCACAAGACGACCGTAACGTTGTAAACCAATGGGCTGAGTTAGACATTAAAAACGCCGACGGTGAGCCTGAGCTTGTGGTTTGTATTGCAGCAGCACTTCGTCGCGGTATGCTTGACGAGTCTGAAGCAAAGAAGAATGGTATTGAAGGTAATAATATTCATCCAGCGTTCCGTATTTCAGGTCTAGGTCAGTTGATCGAAGCCGGTATTCAGTCGGATCGTTTAGTGGTATTTGGAGACTAAGATGGCAACAAAGAAATTTATGTATTTAAATCGTAAGGCTTCTTACGGTACAGCCTATGCAATCGAGTCATTGGAAGTGGTATTAATTGCCGCTGCTTTTGAGCAAGATGTATCTTTAGCCTTTATCGATGATGGTGTTTACCAAATCGTTGAAGGTCAAAGTACCGATGGCATTGGCATGAAAAACTTTTCTAAGACGTTCCATGCTTTAGGCGATTACGATATTAACAAATTGTATGTTTCAGCTGAATCTTTAGAAGAAAGAGGCTTAACCGCTGACGATCTAATGCCTTTAGTGTATGAAGACGAAGATGATGATTGGGCAGAAAAACCAAGTGTCAAAATTGTTTCAAATGCTGAGCTTACTAAAATTATGTCTGATCAAGACGTATGTTTAAGTTTTTAAGGGAGGTTGACTATGTTACACACAGTAAATAAATCATCTTTCGAGCGCAATTCATTACAGTCTTGTTTAAATACAATTGATGACACGAGTGTTATCTTATTGATTGAAGACGGTGTGATTAGTGCTGCGAATAACGTCAACTCACCAATGCTTGCAGATCTTGCCACTCAAGGCAGAGTCTACGCATTGCAAGGTGATGTTGATGCGAGAGGAATTTCATCAAAAGTTGCAGATAATATCAAATTAGTTGATTATGCAGGTTTTGTTGATTTAGTTGTTGAACATGGAACTGCGGTTTCTTGGGTTTAAC
>JAPYQD010000031.1 GCA_029937335.1 Gammaproteobacteria bacterium | reverse complement strand
ATGGAAATGATTGAAGGTGGTATTAGTGAGCAAATTAACCAAGTATTTAAAAACTTAACTGCAGTTTGCAAAGAATCTGGTGGTAGTCTCAATGATATTGTTAAACTCAATATTTACTTAACTGATTTGAACAACTTCCCGGTGGTTAATGAGATCATGGCTCAATATTTTGACGAGCCTTATCCCGCACGTGCAGCAGTTGGAATTAACGAGTTGCCTAAAGGCGCACAGGTAGAGATGGATGGGGTAATGGTGGTCAAGGAAGACAGTTACAGCTTTTAATACTCCTAAAGGAGAGCTATCCTGATGCACAATTTATCTGATCCAATAATTTCGCTTAACGGATTAGGCCCAAAAGCGCAAGATAAACTCAACAATATTGGCATTTATAACTTGGAACATTTACTGTTTCATTTGCCATTTCGTTATCAAAACAAAACAAAATTTACCTCGCTAGATGATGCACAGGTTGGCGCTGAGATACTAGTACAGCTCACGATTGATCGCATTGAAGAAGTAGCAACAAGACAACGACAACTGTTGTGTTATTTGTCTGACGAGAATAATCGAACACTGCTTTTACGATTTTTCCATTTTAATCAGTATCACAAACAACAATTGGTGCGAGGCGATATCATCCAATGCTTTGGCGAAATTAAGATTGGGCGAGAAGGTTTGGAAATGCACCACCCAGAGTATCGATTAATTTCAAAAGGCCAAGCAAACCTTTTAGAAACGACATTAAGTCCTGTTTACCCGTTAACGGGAAATCTTCACCAAGCGCAACTTAAAAAATGGATCAATATTGCACTGAAAACTTTAAAAAATTCCTCACTTAGTGACAATTTCGAAAATTTGGCAAAA
Source organism: Gammaproteobacteria bacterium (assembly GCA_029937335.1). Taxonomy (GTDB): domain Bacteria; phylum Pseudomonadota; class Gammaproteobacteria; order PS1; family Pseudothioglobaceae; genus Thioglobus_C. The sequence continues at coordinate 7,147 of JAPYQD010000031.1, read as the reverse complement.
AACTCAATGCCAACACTCAAGCAAGCACTGGAAACACTACACCACCCCAAAGAAGGGGAAAATCTCGAACAAATTGCCGAATTTAAGCATATTTCACAGCAAAGACTCATTATTGAAGAGCTTTGTGCACATCAACTCAGCCTACTTAAACTCAAAAACGAACGTAAAAGCAAAATTTCCAATATTTTTAAAATTTCCAAACTTTTATCCAAGCGATTGTCCGAAAACCTTGGTTTTAAATTAACCAACGCACAACAAAGAAGTGTTGATGAAATTAATACTGACTTGGCTTTAAATCATCCAATGCTTAGGTTGTTACAAGGCGATGTTGGCTCTGGAAAAACCATTGTCGCGGTTTTTGCCTGTTTGCAAGCGATTGAAAATGGTTTTCAAACAGCGATTATGGCGCCTACTGAAATTCTTGCCAACCAACATTTACATGGTTTTTCAAATTACCTTGAACCTTTAGGCGTTAAAGTTGCCTTTTTAACCGGCTCACAAAATACAACTGAACGTGCTGAACAATTAGACGCCATCCAATCTGGCAAAGCACAGGTGATCATTGGCACACATGCTCTATTTCAGGAGTCGGTCAAGTTTAATAAATTGGGCTTGGTGGTGATTGATGAGCAGCATAAATTTGGCGTACATCAACGCTTATCCTTGGTGCAAAAAGCACACAACACACCACACCAATTGGTAATGACTGCCACCCCTATTCCTCGCTCACTTACTATGAGCGCTTATGCTGATCTTGACACCTCAATTATTGATGAGTTGCCCCCGGGCAGAATGCCAATCAAAACCATTGCACTTGGTAGTGAGAGAAAAGATGAAGTGGTACAAAAAATAAAGCAAGTATGCAAGGATAACAATCAAGTGTATTGGGTTTGTACACTCATTGAGGAATCAGAAGTATTGCGTGCAGAGTCTGCTACTAAGACACACCAATACTTACAAGAAAATTTACCAGGGTTATCAATTGTGCTCATTCATGGCAGAATGAATAAAGACGAAAAATCTAAAATTATGCATCAATTTGCCAATGGGGAGATTAATGTACTAGTAGCAACCACTGTGATTGAGGTGGGTGTCAATGTACCTAATGCTTCGCTAATGGTGATTGAAAATTCGGAACGATTGGGTTTGGCGCAACTACACCAACTACGTGGTCGCGTTGGTCGTGGTGCTGATGCGAGCATTTGTATCTTAATGTATCAATCACCACTCAGTGCCAATGCCACAGAACGGATCGATATTCTAAGACAAACCAACGATGGCTTTTTGATTGCTAATAAAGACTTAGAACTACGTGGCCCAGGCGAGATTTTGGGTACGCAACAAACCGGTATTGCCGATATGAAGATTGCCAATATTGTGCGTGATGGCTACTTACTCAAGCAAGTGCGTTTTTACTCAGAACAATTTTTACAACTTGATGAAGGCAAACAATATGCATTGATTATGCGCTGGATTACTGCTGACAAATCCCAATATGCGAATACTTAGCTTAAAATAGCGCCATGATTAATACACAAGATTTAATATGGCAGAGTTTAGAGCGGGCACATGACGTGCCTAATGCTGTCATGTATTGGCTTGATGATGATCAATCGCTCACGGCTAAACTCAAAAGAAAGTTTGATGATTTTGCAGTGAATGTGCTTTTACAAACACAGCTCGAGCCTCATGAAAATGAAACCACCCTACTTAGTTTTAAAGGTGATTCAATCATCCGAGAAGTAGAGTTGTTGGGCAACGACCAAGTAATGGTATTTGCACGATCAGTTATACCCATCACTAATGACACAAAAAACTTATTAATGATCGGCTCTAAACCTTTGGGCGAGGTGCTGTTTAACGATCCAACTATTACACGCGGACCACTGCAAATTACGCATGCTGGTAGCACTTGGGGTAGAAGGTCGACCTTTACCATTGGCACCACTAAGCTTCTAGTGAGTGAATTTTTTCTGGAGTGTTTATATGCGTGACGAACTGTTCTCGGGAAAAATCGATTTAGTTGATTTCACTTTTGACAAGCAAGTGGTCGATGTATTTGACGACATGGTGAGACGCTCAGTGCCTGGCTACCAAAGCATGATTGAAATGATTGGGCTTATTGTTAAAACTTACGGACAAGACAATAGTTATTATTATGACTTAGGTGCATCTACCGGTGCTGTTGCTTTAGCGTTAGCTTTAAACAACCCGCATCAACATAATCGAATCATCGCTGTGGATAATTCGGTTGAAATGGTGAAGAATTGTAAAAACAATCTTGATGGTAAAATAACAAACTTTGATGTTATCTGTAGTGATATTAACGATATAAGTTGTGAAAATTCATCTATCGTCGTATTAAACCTAACCTTGCAATTTATTCCGGTTGAACAAAGGCAAGCTTTAATTAATAAAATTTATCAAGGTTTAAATCCTGGTGGTGTGTTGGTTGTTTCAGAAAAAATTCATTTTGACGATCCCAAACAACAAGCAAAAATTACCGAACTACACTTGGACTTTAAGCGTGCCAATGGCTATAGTGAACTAGAGATTGCTGCTAAGCGCCAATCAATAGAAAATGTACTGATTACTGACAATCAACAAACGCACTTTGACCGATTCGAAATGGCAGGGTTTAAACAAAGTTTGTGTCATTTTCAATGTCTTAACTTTGCCTCTTTCTTAGCGGTTAAATAATTGTAAAATAGCAAGCACTATGCTTTTAATGATTGACAATTACGATTCGTTTACTTACAACCTAGTGCAGTATTTTGGCGAGCTAGGTCAAGTGGTTGAAGTACATCGTAATGACGAAATTACGATTGATGAAATTGAAAAACTCAACCCTGAGTTTTTAGTGATTTCCCCAGGCCCTTGTACACCGAATGAGGCGGGGATTTCTATTGAAGCTATTAAACACTTCTCTGACAAGGTGCCGATGCTGGGTGTTTGCTTAGGTTTTCAAGCTATGGTACAGGCTTTTGGTGGCAATGTGGTTGGCGCTAAAAAGATCATGCATGGCAAGATATCTCCTGTGCATCACAACAATCAAGGTGTATTTACGGATTTAAAAAATCCTTTAAATGCCACACGCTATCATTCCTTAGTTGCTGAACAATCTAGCTTGCCTGATTGCTTTGATATTACCTCTTGGACTAAAGACGAACAAGGTAATATTGACGAAATTATGGGCATTCGACACAAAGAGCTTGCAATTGAAGGTGTGCAATTTCACCCAGAATCTATTTTGACTGAAGAAGGTCACGAGATGCTAGATAACTTTTTAAAAGGAAAAAATTAATACTGATAACGACTATGGAAATACTAGAATTTTTACTAAACGACGATCAAATTTTTACGACAATTACACTGGCTGTTTTGATTGCGCTATTTATTGGCAATATTGTTACCGACAAACTCAAAAAATATGAAGATGTTGATGCTAATGGCGCCATTGCACTGATGGATGAAAAAAACTTAATTATCTTGGATGTGCGTGAATCCAAAGAAAGAAAAGCGGGTTATATTGATAAAGATACTCACATTCCTTTGTCTCAAGTTAAGAACCAATTGGATAGCTTAGACAATAGTAAAAAGATTTTAGTGTATTGCCGCAGCGGCTCTCGTTCGTCGCATATTGCTGGTTTGTTAACCCGTAATAATTTTGAACAGGTGTATAACCTTAAAGGTGGTATGCTTGCATGGCAAAGAGCTAATTTGCCCATTAAAAAATAAAAGGCCTTTTTTAAAGATGAAAAAAAATATTATTTATTGTTCTGATGCTTGTCCATTTTGCCAAAGAGCTTATCAATTATTAGATAAGCGCCATATCCCTTATCAAAAAAGATACGTAAAAAGCCAAAATGACTGGGATGAAGTGATGGAAAAAACTGGCAGGAATACCGTGCCTCAAATCTTTATCAATGGCACGCATGTGGGTGGGTTTGATGATTTATCGGCTGCAGAGCAATCGGGTCGATTGGATGACATTCTAAATGGCTAACCTATCCATTGTTGGTGCTGGCGCCTGGGGTAGCGCATTGTCTATTGCACTTGCAGATAACTTTGACAGCCTTTATTTACATACACACACCCAAGAAGAAGTTGATTCACTCAAACCAAAGCACCCCGCTTTACCGGTTAGCTATACGAACAACACCCAATTAACCTTTGATTTATCAAAAATTCAACAGTCTGAAAGTGTTTTAATTGCTGTACCTAGCTATGGTTTTTCCACCACTCTAGAAGCCATCAAACCATTCTTAAGTTCAAAGCAATCAGTTGCTTGGGTAACCAAAGGATTTGACACCCATCAACAAGGCTTCTTGCATGAAAGTTTTGAGGCGATTCTCGATAGTCATCCAAGTTGTGTGATTTCTGGCCCCAGTTTTGCCTTTGAGGTTGCCAGCCATAAACCAACCGCGTTGACGGTTGCTTCAACGGATAAAAATACTCGAGAGTATTGGGCTAAAGCATTACATACCAAGACATTAAGAGCATACACCAATGAAGATATCATCGGTGTAGAAGTGGGTGGCTCGGTTAAGAATATTCTTGCTATTGCTGCTGGTATTGCATCCGGTTTGGGTTATGGCGCCAACACACAGGCAGCCTTGATTACACGAGGATTAGCTGAGATGATTCGCTTTGGAAAAAGCCTAGGTGCTAACGAAAAGACATTCAATGGTCTGTCAGGCTTAGGCGATTTGGTACTCACTTGCTCGGATGATTTATCTAGAAATCGCCGATTTGGCAAGGAATTAGCCAACAACCAAAGTGTTGAGCAAGCCTTAAACAATGTTGGTGCTACGGTTGAAGGTCTTAATACTTTAGAATTGGTCTTATCAATCGCAAAAAAGAATCAAATCGAAATGCCAATTTGTGAGCAAGTTTACCAAGTTACTCAAGGCCTAGTATCCCCTACTGAGGCAGTTAACCACCTAATGTCACGAGAACAAGTTAACGAATGATTCTTGACCTATTGAGGCATGGCGAACCTCAAGGTGGGCGCCTATATCGAGGTAATCAAGACGATGCGTTGACTAAGAAAGGCTGGCAGCAGATGTTAGATTCCACACAAAATAAGACATGGGATTTTATTGCTACATCACCACTCATTCGTTGCGCCGATTTTGCTAAACATTTATCTACGGCACAAAATACACCTTACCAAATATTTGATGGTCTCGAAGAGTTAGGATTCGGCGACTGGCAAGGCAGAAGCGCGAGTGAAATCGGCCAAGTTGTTGTGAATCAGTTTAAAGCCGATCCTACTGCTAATCGCCCACCAAATGCTGAATATTTGCATGATTTTGAAGCTAGAGTTCTGTCAGTATTTGAGCCAATTATTCAGAATAAACAACAACATAAATCTGTTTTAATCGTTGCACATGCGGGAGTTATTCGTATCATAAAATCGTATTTATCCCAATCACCCATTAAGAATATGTTTACAATAGAGGTTATTTCCGGCTCTTGTGAACGATTTGAAGTTTAAAAACCTACTGATTATTTTCGTTATATTTTCTAGCCCAATTCATGCAAATGAATTTTGGGGGTTGGAGGCGTGGATGAATTCAGAACGTGCGCCTGACTTTGGGAAAATCACCGATGTAAAAGCCAGAAAAAAAGCTTTCTTTGAATATTTGTTGCCCGAAGTGAAGCGACAAAATTCTGATATTATTGAATTAAGAAACCGAATTAAAAGCGAACTCCTGAGTGATAATAAAATGACTGCACTCAAAAAATACTACAAGTTTAAAGATGATGCTAGCATTGAAGACTTGCTTAGTTCGGTTGATATTGTACCCACCTCTTTGGTTTTGGCACAGGCGGCTTATGAGTCCAGTTGGGGTAGGTCTCGGTTTGCTAAGCATTATCATAATTATTTTGGGCTTTGGTGTTTTAAAAAAGGCTGCGGCGTAGTGCCACTCAGACGTGATAAAAAAGCCACGCATGAAGTTGCCAAGTTCGCTTCTTTATCTAAGGGTATTGCTTACTATATGCGCTCTATTAATCGCAACTCTGCTTATGAAACACTTAGAAAAATTAGAAAACACAAACGTGATACTCAACAACCCATTACTGGGGTGGGGCTAGCCGAAGGCTTGGAAAATTATGCTGAAATTGGTTATGATTATGTTGAAACGGTTCAGTCTATTATCAAGTACAACAAACTAGAAAAATACGACTACCAAATTTAAAGCAATAAAAAACCCGCATAAAGCGGGTTTTTTTGAAATTGGTTAAGAGGTTTCTTAACGTTTTGAGAACTGCTCGCTCTTACGCGCCTTCTTACGGCCAACTTTCTTACGCTCTACGATTCTAGCATCACGAGTAACAAAGCCCGCCTTACGTAAATCAGGTCTAAGATCATTATCGTATTCCATCAATGCACGTGTAACACCCAAACGAATTGCACCCGCTTGACCAGTATCACCACCACCTTTAACCGTAATGTTGAAATCAAACTTGTCTCTCATTTCAACCGTGTCTAATGGTTGGTTAATAATCATTGAAGAAGTTTCACGACCAAAATATTCGCCCATTGGACGTTTGTTTACTGTGAATACACCTTTACCTTTAGTCATGTAAACACGAGCTACTGATGTTTTTCTTCTACCTGTTGCGTAAAATGTTTCTGTCTTTGCCATAATAATCTTGCCTTAAATATCTAAAATCAAATTTCTAAAAGCTGGGGCTGTTGTGCACCATGTGTGTGCTCTGAACCTGCAAATACTTTCATTTTTCTAAACATGTCTCTGCCTAACGGACCTTTTGGCAACATGCCTTTTACTGCCTTGTTGATAATTTCTTCAGGCTTTTTAGCTTGTAAATCTTTAAATGCGATTGACTTTAAGTTACCAACATAACCTGTGTGGTGGTGGTACATTTTGTCATCAAATTTGTTACCTGTTACTTTAACTTTTTCAGCGTTAATAATAACAATGTAGTCACCCGTATCAGTGTGCGGCGTGTACTCAGGCTTATGTTTGCCACGAAGGCGAGACGCAACTTCAGTTGCCATACGACCCAATGTCTTGCCATCGGCATCTACTAGGAACCATTCTCTTTTTACTTCATGTGCTTTAGCGCTAAATGTTTTCATAATTGTTAATACTATCTACGTACAGAATAATCGGAC
>JAPYQD010000190.1 GCA_029937335.1 Gammaproteobacteria bacterium | reverse complement strand
GATTGCACCGTTCTAACGGTGATTTCTTCATGCGTATTCAAGCCATCTAACATGGCAAACGCTGCGGCAACTGTTGTAGTGAAAGGCACTTTATGCACCAAAGCTTGGCAACGTATCGCTGCCGCATCTTCAACGCCTTGTGTGTCTTCTGTCGAGTTGATGATTAAATCAATATCATCGTTTTTAATCATATCCACAATATGTGGCGAACCTTCAGAAACTTTATTCACCATTTCACATTCAAGACCCGCCCCAACCAAAGCCTCTCTATTGCTACGTGTGGCTACTAAGCTAAAGCCTTGTTTAGCCAAGCCCTTACCTAAATCAACCAAGTCATCACGATCAAGCTTGCGCAAGCTGACAAAAACCTTACCGCTAGTCGGTGCACGCGTTCCTGCAGCTAATTGCGCCTTGTCAAAGGCTGTGGCAAAGTCATCGCCTATGCCCATCACTTCACCGGTTGAGCGCATTTCAGGGCCTAGGATTGGATCCACACCTAAAAATTTATTGAATGGGAACACCGCCTCTTTCACGCTAAAGTGTTTTGGGATAATTTCTTTAGTAAAGTTAAGCTCTTTTAATGTTTTGCCAGACATTACACGTGCTGCAATATTCGCCAGTGGCGCGCTAATAGCTTTTGATACAAATGGTACGGTACGTGAAGCACGAGGGTTAACTTCAATAATATAAATTTCATCGTCTTGGTAGGCTAGCTGTGTATTCATCAATCCTACAACATTTAAAGCTTTTGCCATGGCAACCACTTGAACACGCATCTCGTCTAGCACATCAGCTGGCAGTGAATAAGGGGGTAACGAACAAGCAGAATCACCCGAGTGAATACCGGCTTGCTCAATATGCTGCATAATACCGCCAATCACCACATCTTCACCATCACAAATCACATCAATATCCACCTCAATCGCATGATCAAGGAATGAGTCTAACAATACAGGTGAGTCATTCGACACTTGCACTGCTGTGTGCATATAGTGATCAAGACTGTCTTTATCGTAAACAATCTCCATGGCGCGACCACCAAGTACATACGAAGGTCTTACTACCAGTGGGAAGCCAATCGCATCAGCGATAGCTTGTGCTTGCTCGAGTGAGCGCGCTGTACCGTTATGTGGTTGTTTTAATCCTAATTCCTGCAACATTTTAGAAAAACGCTCACGATCCTCAGCCAAATCAATCGCATCTGGACTGGTGCCAATAATTTTTGCACCGGCCTTCTCAAGGGCGTCAGCTAATTTGAGTGGCGTTTGCCCACCATAATGCACAATAATGCCATCTGGATTTTCAACATCAATAACAGCCAAAACATCTTCTAAGGTTAGTGGTTCAAAATACAAACGATCTGAAATGTCGTAGTCGGTTGAAACTGTCTCAGGATTACAATTTACCATGATGGTTTCATAACCATCTTCGCGTAAAGCTAATGAGGCGTGTACACAGCAATAGTCAAACTCAATACCTTGGCCAATACGATTAGGGCCACCACCAAGAATCATAATCTTTTTCTT
>JAPYQD010000030.1 GCA_029937335.1 Gammaproteobacteria bacterium | reverse complement strand
TTTTTCCAGTAACGCCATTATATTTTACTTGTAGTGATACGCCGTAATAAATAGCGATTGCACCGACAACCATCAGCACCCATTTAACAATATTAATAATTCCACTCATTTTTTTACTCCCCTTTTTTTTAATTAAAACTAATAAGAACTCCGGATTTTATCACCCATTTTGCTCAAGTGTCAAGCAATACTCTTGCCTAAAATAATGTTAGGTCGATAAAGGGTTGAGCTTTGTATGATTAAATAAACTGCTAAACAGTTTATTTAATAAAAGTCTTTTAGACTTGTGTTGCTTTACGAGGACACTGAATTATAATACTAGGCTATGAGTCACATCGTATTAATTAACGGGAAAAAACAAACCAAGCTCAGTGTGTTTAATCGCCTGACACAATTTGGCGATGGTTTATTTGAAACCTGTTTAGTTAAAGAGGGGCGTTTGTTGTTATGGAATGAGCATTTTGCACGACTAGAAAAAGGCCGTGTTCAGCTTAAAATTAACCCCGTTAGTGAAAAACAATGGCTAAAAGATATTGTTAAAGCACTATCGATAGCCAAGCTAAATCAGGCAGTGGTGAAGGTGATGCTTTCTCGTGGTGAGAGTAAGCGAGGCTATGGATTTGAGGTAGATATTGAACCAACTCGTATCATTATTGTATCTTCAGTACCAAAACAAACACTTAAGCAGTGTACATTAATCACGTGTCAAAGTGGCTATGCAATCAATCAATTGTTGTCTAATATCAAACACTGTAATCGACTTGAGCAAATATTGGCCAGAGCAGACATGCATAGTGATGAATGTATTATGCTGGATGATAATGGCTATGTTATTTCAGTAACGCAGGGCAATATTTTCGGGTTAAAGTCCGGTGTGCTACTAACGCCAGGTTTAGACGAGTGTGGTATTGAGGGCACACGCCGTTCAGCGGTGTTAAAAATAGCGGCTGATTTAGGTTTGCAAGTTAATGTGGGCGCGATCACACTACAAGAATTGTGCGAATGTGATGAAGTGTTTATGACCAATAGTGTGATTGGTATTAAGCCGATTACAAAAATTAATGACCAGGTGTTTACTCAACAACAAGCAACACAGAAAATAGCACATGCTTTTAATCGCCACACTTCAAAGCGAAAGAATGCGGTTTTATTAAAATCTAAAAAACCTTATTTTAAAATTTTGTTAGCATCAGTTGTTACACTAATATTGGCTTGGGCTTATTGGGCAAACATGATTAAAACCGTCGAGTCTTTTGTTTATCAATTACCCAAGGGTGCTAATATTACCTCAACAGCGAAGGATCTTAAAAGCTATGGTTTGATTCATTCAAGCTATTTTTTAGTGACTGCGGCCAAAGTGTTTGATCTTGAATTAAAACTTAAATCTGGCTATTATGATATACATCCAAATATGGGTGTGATTGAGTTGCTAGGGAATTTTTCGTCGGCAAAAGTAGCCAATCGAAATATTACCTTGATTGAGGGTGAAACTGTATCCCATTACTACCAACAGTTACTTAACACCAAGTCGTTGGAATCTAGTGGTTCGTTAAATGAGACCATGCGTTTGGCTGGTATTAAAAAGCCTTATGAAGGCTATTTTTGGCCAGATACTTATCAAATTAATTATGGTGACAGCATCGCCAGTGTGTTTAAAAGAGCACATCAAATGATGCAAGAGAAGCTAAGTATTGAATGGCAAGGGCGTGACAAGACACTCAATTTAAAAAATGCAGATGAGGCGCTAGTATTGGCATCTTTGATTGAGAAAGAAACCGCACACAATGAAGAAAAATCAAAAATAGCAGGTGTGTTTATGCGTCGCTTAAAAAAAGGCATGCGTCTGCAAACCGACCCCAGCGTTGTGTATGCTTTGGGCAGTCGATATCAAGGCTCACTCAGTAAGCAAGATTTGAAATTTGACAGCCCTTATAATACCTATCGACACAAAGGCTTACCACCGACAGCGATTGGCTCTGTTGGCCAGACTTCATTGCGGGCGGCTATGCATCCAGCTTCGGGGGATGCCTTGTATTTTGTTGCAAAAAAAGATGGCAGTCATGCCTTTGCAAAAACTTATAAACAACATCGAGACAATATTAATAAATACCTAAAAAACCTATAAAATGACTGGCATGCAAAGAGGAAAATTTATCACTATTGATGGGGTTGAGGGTGCAGGAAAAAGCACACAAATTACCTTTATTTGTGACTACTTGAAAGCCAAAGGTGTTAATGTTATTTTGACCCGTGAACCCGGTGGTACAGATGTAGGCGAGAAGATTCGAACTCTTTTATTGAGCAATTCAACAGGAAAAATGCATGCTGATACAGAGCTGATGTTGATGTTTTCGGCAAGAAACGAGCACATTCAAAATAAAATCATGCCCGCTTTAAAACAAGGTGATTGGGTATTGAGTGACCGCTTTACTGATGCTTCTTATGCGTATCAGGGCGGTGGTAGGGGTTTGGATGTTGAGCGTATTGCACAATTAGAACAATGGGTATTGCAAGACTTCACCCCGGACATGACGTTACTATTAGATGTACCGGTTGAGATTGGCATGTCTCGAGTGGAATCACGAGGCAAGAAAGATCGAATTGAGCTTGAGGCTACAGACTTTTTTAACCGAGTGAGGCAAGCCTATATCGACCGATCTGAGCAGTTTCCAGAACGCATTAAGTTGATTGATTCTTCTCAAACGGTAGAACACACTAAGCAACAAATTAAAGTTATTTTGGATTCACTGTGATGTTGCCTTGGCACAAGTCTGCCTTTACAAAACTCAAGCAGATGATTGATCAAAATCATCTGCCACATGCATTGCTAATTACTGGCATGCCCCAGATGGGCAAGTTTGAATTGATGCAGCAATTGGTGCAAACTTTATTGTGCCATGATCAATCTTGTGGTGAGTGCCGTGTATGTCGCGCCATTGCCAAGGATAATCCAAAAGAAATACTAGAGGTGCCAACTCTGATTCGAAGATCGCACTATCCGAATATGGTTTATTGTCGAACTGAAGTTAACGACCGAGGCGTAGAATCAAAGAATATTCGCATTAATCAAATCCGTGCTTTTTGTGAGGCATTGAATAAAACTGCCGATGATTTACAAATTGGCGTGTTGTTTTATGCAGACCAAATGAATGTGAGCGCGGCTAATAGTTTGTTAAAAACATTAGAAGAGCCTCGAGACAATACGCTGATTATTTTGTTGGCGCACAATCCTAAGAATTTGCCAGCAACTATTTTGTCCCGCTGTCAAAGCGTACATCTTTCTCCGGCCTATGACGAGGCAACGCAAACTTGGCTTGAAGATCATATTAGTCAAACGCAAAATGCAGATTTTGACGTGGCACAATTATTAGAAAATACGCACGGCGTGCCTTTTAAAGTGCTTTCAGAGCTTTCTGGTGATGGGTTTATTCATTATCAAAATTGGCAAAATCAATTGTTAGACATGGTGGCACATCCAACCACACTAAGCCAAGTGCAAGATTTTGAAGGCAACGAAGTTGCAGTTCTGAATTGCCTGCAAAATTTGGTGATTGAAGGTATTCGGTTGAAATCGTTAGGTCATGAAGGTGGCTTGGTTGAGCTAAATCAAGTAGTGAAAACAGTAAGACCAGATTTTTTGTTTAGATTGTTAGACGATATTTATCATGCGATTAACTTATCAAAAACCACCGTGAATATTAAATTATTATTGGATAATGTTTTGATTGTGTGGTCACACATCACACATTTAAAACGCTACCCGCAAATTACTAGAACATAAAGGAGTTATGGCATGAGCCAATCAGACAATTTATTTGAACAAGCAAAAACCGTTATTCCGGGCGGGGTTAACTCTCCGGTACGTGCTTTTAATGGCGTAGGTGGAAACCCAATTTTCTTCACCAAAGGTGAAGGTGCTTATTTATTTGATGCTGATGGTAAAAAATATATTGATTATGTTGCCTCATGGGGGCCAATGATTCTAGGTCATGCAAATCAAGCAGTGGTTAGCGCAGTTAAAGAAACTTTAGAAAAAGGTTTGGGCTTTGGCGCGCCGACTGAAATTGAAACTACCTTGGCGAAAAAAGTATGCGAACTGGTGCCATCAATTGAACTGGTGCGTATGGTAAGCTCGGGTACAGAAGCTACCATGAGTGCTATTCGATTGGCACGTGGCTTTACCGGTAGAGACAAAATTGTAAAGTTTGAAGGTTGCTATCATGGTCATTCAGATTCACTCTTGGTTAAAGCGGGCTCAGGCGCATTAACCCTTGGCGTGCCAACCTCGCCAGGTGTGCCTGCGGCATTGGCCGAACATACATTAACACTGGAATACAACAATATTGATCAAGTGCGTGAAGTACTAAGTGAAGTTGGCGATGAAGTGGCTTGTATTATTGTTGAGCCTGTTGCTGGTAATATGAACTGCATCCCACCGGTTGATGGATTTTTGCAAGGGCTACGCGAAGTTTGTGATGCCCATGGTGTGGTACTTATTTTTGACGAAGTAATGACTGGCTTTCGTGTTGCGCTTGGCGGTGCACAAGCTTATTACGGCGTAAAGCCAGATTTAACTACTTTGGGCAAAGTGATTGGTGGCGGACTACCAGTAGGTGCCTTTGGCGGTAAGCGTGAAATTATGGAATACATTGCACCACTCGGGCCCGTGTATCAAGCCGGTACGCTTTCAGGTAATCCAATGTCGATGTCAGCAGGTTTGGCGATGCTCAATACCTTGTCAGATGACGTGAATTTTTATCAAAATTTGAGCAAAAAAGTACAAATGTTAACTGACGGAATTTTGGCTCAGGCTAAAGCTAATAACATTGGCATGACGGCTAATGTGGTGGGCGGTATGTTTGGTTTGTTCTTTACTGATTCAGATTCTGTTACTAACTTTAATGAGGCCTCTACATGCGATGTAGAGCGCTTTAAGAAGTTCTATCATTTAATGCTAGAGGAAGGTATTTATATGGCACCTTCTGCTTATGAAGCAGGTTTTGTGTCGAGCGCACATAGTGATGAAGATATCCAAGCGACGATTGATGTAACAGGACGCGTATTTGCTAAATTATGAAAATTGATGTTGTTGAATCAGAGCTGAATGAGGCGCAAACTGCGCTCGAGAAGTTTGATAATAACATCACTATTTTTGGTTCTGCACGCATCGCCCAAGATGACCCTTTAGCTAAAAAAGCTTATCAACTGGGCAGGTCTTTGTCTGATGCTGGATTTAATGTTTTAACCGGTGCTGGGCCTGGCATTATGCAAGCAGCTAATCATGGCGCATTTGAGGGGAAATCTAAAAGTATTGGTTTAAACATTAAATTACCAAAGGAGCAAGCACCAAATCCGTATTTAGACGAGTGCTTGTTGTTTAAACATTTTTTTACCCGTAAAGTTATGTTGATTAAACACGCCGATGCTTGTGTATTTTTCCCAGGTGGATTTGGCACTGCTGATGAGTTGATGGAAATATTAACGTTAGTACAAACAAGAAAAGGTAAACAGATTAAAATTTTGTTATTTGATTCAGCGTTTTGGACGCCTTTAATGAATTGGTTTAAGATTTTAGAGAATAATCAGTATATTAACCCAACAGACTTAGAATCATTTGAACTGGTCGATAGTGTTGAGCAAATACTAGAGATATTCGAGGCATAATATGGCATTGGCAATTTTTGATTTAGACAAAACCCTAATTGGTGGAGATAGTGATTTTCTCTGGGGTGAATTCATGAGTGAAATTGGTGCAGTTGACCCTGATTCTTACCAAAAGAAAAACCAATATTTCTTTGACGAATATGCCAAAGGTGAATTAGATATTGATGAGTATCTAGAGTTTTGTTTAGCGCCACTTTCTCAACATGATATGCCAACGCTTAATGCTTGGCATGCGCAATTTATGAGTGAGAAAATCGAGCCAATTTTACTGTCAAAGGCAAAAATGGTGGTCGATAAACATAGAGAAAAAGGCGACACGTTATTGGTTATTACCGCAACCAATCGCTTTGTTACTACGCCGATTGTAGCTAAGTATGGTATTGATAATCTTTTAGCCACCGAGCCTGAAGTTAAGAATAATAGATATACAGGAAAAGTATTAGGTGAACCTTGTTTTCAGACAGGGAAAATCACTCACCTCAATCTTTGGTTAGAAAAAACAGGTGCAAGTCTAGAGGGTGCTTATTTCTATTCAGACTCTCACAATGATTTGCCAATGTTAGAGCTAGTCGATAACCCAATTGTCGTGCATGGTGATGAGCAGTTAATCCAAATTGCCTCTGATCGAGATTGGCCGAGCTTAGATTGGCATTAGTCTTTAGGCAATAAAAAACCTCCTTTCGGAGGTTTTTTATTAGTGTCTACTTTTTTTACTAGTATTTCTTTCTTTTACAAGGCAGATTTTACAAAATCTCGATTGAACATAGATAAAACTATGTGATTAAGAATTTTGAAAAGTCTAACGCAGTAAGAGGAATAAAGACAAAGTAAAAATTACATGTATAAGTGGTGATCACCTGAAGAAGCTTCTTCAAAGTAAGTCGCCGCACCTGCAAATTCAACACCATCAATAAAGTCTGATTTATCGTAGCCAAATAATTCAACAGTCATTTCACAAGCAATGAACTTAACATCAAATTCTTGACACATAGAACGAAGATCTTCTAACTTAGCTACACCGTGCTTAGCCATGGTTTTCTTCATTAAGAAGGTTACCAGAGTCTCTGCAAATGGAATGTTCCATAAGATATTTGGAATCTTAGGGCTGAAATCAATCGCTTGTAACCACTTAGGGCCAAAAGGCATTTTCATTGGCATGCCAGGGTTTCCTAATGGCGTCACTCTAAGTTTTGATGTGTCTTTTAATAAAAGATTTAGACCGTAAAAGGTAAAGAAGATCGTGACTTCTTTATCCATTGCAACACCAGTAGAAGCAATAATGAAAGGAGGAAAAGCCCAATCAAAAGTACCTTTAGTGGCGATGATCGTCATTTTATTGTTATCTGACATTATATTCTCCTCTGATGTATTTGTTATTTAAACTCTTTCAATCGTAAAGACGTATTTACCACCATCTTCAACAGTAGAGATTAGTTTGTTGCCTGTTTGGTTGCAAAAAGCTTCAATATCTTTTACTGAACCAGCATCTGTTGAAATTACGTCTAAGATTTTTCCAGCATCCATTTTAGATAATGCTTTCTTAGTTTTCAAAATTGGTAATGGACAGTTTAAGCCTGATGCGTCTAAAGTTTCGTCAGCCATGATAGGGACTCCTTGTAAGTAATAATAAAGATAAACATATTAGGTATGCCTAATAAGTTTCACTATTTTAGTCGCTCACCAGTCAATAGTCAAATATAATGAGTTCATGATAAAGAATCTATCCTTGTTATTTTTAATGCCTTTTTTAGTTTTTGCATTGAGCATTCCAGAGCTACAACTATCAGAATCGTTAAGCGAGAAAAAGCAAGGGAACGAATTTTTACAACTGATTTGGAATACTGACTCTGTTGTTGCCGACGTGGAAATGACCACTTATTTGCAAAAATTGGGTTATGAGTTGGGTGAGTACAGTGAAAATCCTGACAAACATTTTGGTTTTTTATTGCTTAATGATGACAGTATTAATGCCTTTGCTGGTCCTTATGGCTATATTGGCATACATACAGGTATGTTGCTTAGTTCAGATTCAGAATCAGAATTAGCCGGCGTACTTTCACATGAAATATCACACGTCACCCAAAACCACCTTAAGCGATTTAGTGAAAAAACCGATAAACAAACTTATCTCATGGTTGCTGGCATGTTGGCGGCGGTATTGGTTGATAATCCTGACGCTTCTCAGGCGATTGTCGCTTCAACCGTAGCAGGCACAGCACAACAAAGTATTAACTTTACCCGCGAGCATGAGTGGGAGGCTGACCGCATTGGTACTGCGATGTTGTCTAAGTCAGGTTTTAATCCACAAGGTATGGCGCATTTCTTTGAAAAATTAAAAGATAGCTCATCTGCTGAAGAATTTTTACGCACGCATCCACTGAGTATTAATCGTATCTCCGATAGTATGCA
>JAPYQD010000189.1 GCA_029937335.1 Gammaproteobacteria bacterium | reverse complement strand
AATGAGGTTGTGCTTGATTTCTTTGATCGACTTAAATCAGTTTCTCGCGGTTTTGCCTCAATGGATTATCAGTTTGAGCGCTACCAAGAGTCAGACTTGATTCGCCTAGATATTATGATTAACCAAGAGCCAGTCGATGCTTTAGCGCTGATCATCCATCGAGATGATTCTGTGCGAAAAGGTAGGGAGATTGCTGAAAAGATGAAAGAGCTTATTCCACGTCAAATGTTTGATGTGGCGATTCAGGCCTGTATTGGCGTTAAGATTATCTCTCGTGCTAATGTTAAAGCGCTGAGAAAGAATGTAACTGCCAAGTGTTATGGTGGTGATGTCTCACGTAAGCGTAAATTGCTTGATAAGCAGAAAAAAGGTAAAAAACGTATGCGTAGTGTAGGGCGAGTAGATATTCCACAAGAGGCCTTTCTAGCCGTCCTACATATTGATTAAGCCAATAGGCGTTCTAATACAAACTTAGAGCCAAAGTAAGCCAATACCAAAATAGCAAAGCCGACTTGTGTCGCTGTAATAGCTTGCTTGCCACGCCAGCCAAACAACCTTCTGCCAAAGATCAATGTGGCAAAAATCACCCAAGCAACTAATGAAAGTACAGTTTTGTGAATTAAATGCTGGGCAAAGAAATCTTCAATAAACATGAAGCCAGTAATGAGCGACAAGGTTAGTAAATAAAAGCCAATTCTGAGACTTTGAAACAGCAGCCTTTCCATGGTTTGTAAAGGCGGTAGTTTGTTGATAAAGCCATTAATTTTGCGTGCATGCAAGTGTTGCTCTTGTATTTTTAAAAGCACTGATTGACATACAGCTAGTGCGAGTAGGGCGTAGGCGGTAATCGATAAAAACACATGTGAAGCCAAATCAAGGCTCATATGAGTCGCCTCTTTGCCAGTTGCATCTGGAAAGGCAACACTAAAAATCAAAGTAATAGCGGCCAGTGGGTAAACCAAGATGCCTAGTGCGTGAACCGGTTTTGAGATTGAAGATAAGAATAATAAAATTGCAATTAGCCATGCCACAAATGAAGCGCTGTTAGCCAAGCCAAACACAATACCCTCACTGGTCCAAAAATCAGTAAAGTTAAGTGCTTGAGTGATAATGGCTAAACTGATTAAAAGTGAAGTGGTTTGTTGGTGGCGATGCCCGATTTCATCTTTGGTGAAATAACGCGCCAATAGTAGTGCTGCAGCCAAATAAGCAGCAATGGCAAGGTAAGATAAAATCATCAGTAACTTTGATTAATACAAAAACACTATAATACGATACTTTAGTCATATTTATTTAAAAAATGTTTGATAATTTAACCGATCGCCTCTCCAATAGTTTTAAAGTTTTACAAGGTAAACATAAGCTTTCTGAAGCGAATATTAAAGATGCTATTCGTGAAGTGCGTCGTGCGCTATTAGAAGCAGATGTTGCACTTGAGGTTATTAAAGTATTTCTAGATCGGGTTCAAACCAAAGCATTAGGCTTAAAAGTAAATGAGGGATTAAACCCATCTCAAGCCTTCATCAAACTGGTTGA
>JAPYQD010000188.1 GCA_029937335.1 Gammaproteobacteria bacterium | reverse complement strand
AATGTTCAATGCTTCCTCTACTGGTTTGTTACGGATTTGATCCGCAACCAATCTCACTTTAAAAGATGAGCCTTTTGCGTATTTATGTATTGCTTTAACTTCTTTCATTGTTATTTACCTTTTATATTTACGCTTTACGATCGCCAGTGTGGCCTCTAAAAGTTCTTGTTATCGCAAACTCACCTAATTTATGACCAATCATGTTTTCATTGATTGAAACTGGAACGTGTGCTCTACCGTTATGGATCGCAATGGTTAATCCAATCATTTCTGGAACAATAACACTACGACGTGACCAAGTTTTAATTGGTTTTCTATCGTTATTTTCCTGAGCAGTTAATACTTTCTTGATTAAATGCTCGTCAACAAATGGACCCTTTCTTAATGATCTAGCCATGATTACCCTTATTTATTTCTACGACGTACGATAAGCTTATCAGTACGCTTGTTACTACGTGTTTTATAACCTTTAGTTGGGGTACCCCAAGGAGAAACTGGATGACGACCACCACTAGTTTTACCTTCACCACCACCATGTGGGTGATCAACTGGGTTCATTACCACACCACGAACGGTTGGTCTAACACCTCTCCAGCGAGTTGCACCCGCTTTACCTAATTTTCTTAAACTGTGTTCTTTCTTAGACACTTCACCAATCGTCGCACGACAATCAGCCAATACTTTACGTACTTCACCAGAACGTAATCTCAAAGTAACATAAGTACCTTCTTTCGCAATTAACTGCGCTGAAGTGCCTGCACTGCGTGCCATTTGTGCACCCTTACCAGGCTTAAGTTCAATACAGTGAATAACACTACCTAAAGGAATGTTTGCACATGGCATGACATTACCTACTTGAATTGCAACCGAGCTTCCTGAAACAACGGTGTCACCTACTTTTAGACCGTTTGGTGCAATGATGTAAGTACGCTCACCATCTGCATATAAAACCAAAGCAATATTCGCACTACGGTTAGGATCATATTCCAAGCGTTCAACTGTTGCTGGAATATCGTCTTTAATACGTTTAAAGTCAATGATGCGGTAACGACGCTTATGACCACCACCTTTATGGCGAACCGTAATTTTTCCGCGGTTGTTACGACCACTGATTCTGTTTTTGCTTTCCGTTAGCGGTGCATATGGCGCGCCTTTATGTAGATCTTTATCTACAATACTAACAACAAATCTTCTGCCGGGTGAGGTTGGTTTTCTTTTAATTACTTGTGCCATAATCCTTTCTCTTTAAGATGCGCTAACGTCAATCATTTGGCCTTCAGACACTTTAATCATTGCCTTTTTCCAATTAACACGACGGCCAATCTTGCCTTTAAATACTTTCTTTTTGCCTTTTACATTAGCTGTAGTAACGTTTAACACTGTCACACCAAATAATGCTTCAACAGCAGCCTTGATTTCTTTTTTGTTGCTATCAGAACGCACTTTAAATGCATATTGATTGTGTGCTGATAACATCGTTGTTTTCTCAGAAACAATCGGCGCTAATAAGGTTTTTAATACTTTTTCTTGATTCATAACAT
>JAPYQD010000187.1 GCA_029937335.1 Gammaproteobacteria bacterium | reverse complement strand
TCGGTTAAATCTTCATGTACAAATGAACGTGCATCGTATGGGCAAGCCATCATGCAATAACGACAACCAATACAAAGGTGTTTATCCACTAAAACAATGCCATCTTCACGTTTCATTGAGGCATTGGTTGGGCAAACATCCACACATGGTGGCTCTTCACAGTGCTGACACATTAGTGGTAAGCTGGTGATTTTACCGGTAGCTTTATCTTGAACTTTTAACTTCTTAACCCAGGTTGGTTTTTGATCGCCGGTTGAATGTACTTCATTGCCCCAGCCATTTTCTTGCTGACAAGCACTAACCATGCCATCAATTTCGACTTCAGTTAATTTGTTGGTGTCAACTAACATTCCCCAACGCTTTTCATTGGTAACCGGATTTTCATTTGCGTTAGCTGCAAAACTGGTTAAAGTAATACCACTGGCAATCGTAGCAACACCGACAGTAGTCGCACTACTGGTTTTAATAAACTCACGACGATTTAATGTTTTACTCATTATTTAGTCCCTTTACGTGGTGTTGCACGATGACAACTAAAGCAATCAACGCTCACACTCACCTTTTGGTGGCAGGTTGAACAGAATTGATCTTGATCATTTACCGGATGGTATTGATTGGTTTTTATGTCTTTAGTCGCATGACAATTAACACAACCTTTCAATGAACTCTCTTCAGTACGAACACCTTCTCTGAGAGTTTTATCACGTTTGTGATTCAAAAACTCAGGGTGCATCCTACGAATAACACCAAGACCATCGGTATGAAAAATCTTACCTGACGCCTTAATACTACTGGCCTCTTCACCCAAACTAGAATAGTCTGCATGTTCATCGGCAAAAACATTGCCCACCAACAAAACCATCAATATAGCTACTAAACGATACATATATTTTCTCTCGTAAATTAAATCTAATTAATCGCTACCTAAGCCCATTTGGATATAACCCGTTGGACAAACATCGGCACAAATATGGCAACCAACACACTTATCGTAGTCAGTATCAACATAACGACCGAGCGTTGCTTGATCTTTCTTCACCTTGAATACCGCATCTTGAGGGCAGTACATCACACAGTTATCACACTCAAAACACAAGCCACAAGACATACAACGACCTGCTTCTTTTTGTGCTTCTTCTTCGGTGTAACCAATTAAGCGTTCATCAAAGTTACCCAATACATTATCAATATCAACCAATTTATGATTACGAGCATTACGCGCCTCTTCATCAAAATGACCTAAGAATAACTCAGTATGAGGAATGATAGAAGCAAACGAACGATCTTCATAGTTATGAACTGCGTAATCAGCTGTATCTGTAGCTTCACCTGGTGTACCAGCTGAGTCGTAATCTTCAGATGGTGCAAGATCCCACTCGTTAAGTTTTTCCATTAAGTCAAAGTAATGTACGTCAACCTTAGGACGTGCTGATTGATCTTTACCAGTAAGGTAGTCGCCAATACTTTCTGCAACAATACCAGCTTGACCAATAGCCGTGGTTAATAAGTGTGGACGAACCACATCACCACAAACAAAGAAGCC